>CAZUPG010000191.1:0-4199 GCA_964622085.1 uncultured Pirellulales bacterium
CCCACGAGCGACCCGCCGGTCTGCCGGATAATGGACTATGGCAAGTGGCTTTATCTACAAAAGAGAAAGACCCGCGATGCCAATAAGAAAAGCCACCGTCATACTGCATCGCTGAAAGAAGTCAGACTCAGGCCTGAAACCGACAAGCACGACCTGGATATCAAGCTCAATCATGCGCGCGAGTTTCTGGAAAAGGGCCACAAAGTACAATTCACAATGTTCTTCCGCGGCCGGCAGATGCTACACAGAGACCGGGGTTATCAAGTGCTTGAGCAGATTGCTGAATCGCTGGAAGATTTGGCAAAGGTCGAGCGGCCCAGCAGAATGTCTGGAAAGCGTATGACTTTGCTGCTTGTGCCCAAATAGCTCTCTGTGGGAGTATTGTTTTCCCCCGGTAATTGGTAACTGGTAATTATTTAACCATTTACCATTTAACCAGTAACCATTCGGATTCTGCAATGGATTTTCCAAAAATTAGATTGAGACGTTTGCGAAGCAGTAACGCTATGCGGCGATTGGTACGCGAGACTTCTTTAAGTGTCGATGATTTGGTTTATCCTTTATTTGTCCGCGATGGTAAAGGTCTTAAAGAGCCAATCAAGTCGATGACGGATTGTTTTCACTTTTCACCGGATACGATTGCAGCCGAGGCGAAAGAAGTTGCAGAGTTAGGGATACCTGCGGTACTTCTTTTCGGCCTGCCGGGCAAAAAAGATGAGACCGGCTCTGCGGCCTGGGCCGAGGATGGAGTTGTACAGAGGGCAATCGGCGAGATTAAAAAAGCTGCGCCCGAACTTTTGGTAATTACCGATGTCTGCCTTTGTGAATATACATCGCACGGCCATTGCGGGGTTATCAAAGATGGCAAAATCGATAACGACGCAACCTGTGAACTATTGGCCAAGGTGGTCCTGTCGCACGCTCAAGCCGGCGCTGATGTGGTTGCGCCTTCGGATATGATGGATGGCCGGGTAAAATATATCCGCGAAGCACTGGAAGAAAATGATTTTAAGGACGTTGCAATTATGTCTTATGCAGCCAAATACGCTTCTGCTTTTTATGGACCATTTAGAGATGCCGCTGAATCGGCACCTGACTCTGCTTTTGCAGGGACAACTCTTGCTGACCGAAAAACTTATCAGATGGATTTTGCCAATGCTTGCCAGGCGATGGCAGAGATTGCACTGGATATAGAAGAAGGTGCTGATATTGTGATGGTAAAGCCGGCCCTTTGTTATCTTGATATTATTTATCGCGCAAAAAAACGTTTCGATTGCCCTATCGCTGCATACAATGTAAGCGGTGAATATATGATGGTAAATTCCGCCTCCGCCAAAGGGCTTTTGAATAAACAATCAGCGATGCTGGAGATGCTCACCTCCATAAAACGCGCTGGCACTGATATAATAATTACGTACTTTGCAAAAGAAGCAGCAAAGAAAATGCAAAAGTTAAAATAAGAAAAGGAAGAAACCCCGCGTTTTACGCGGGGTTAAATATAAAACCCCGCAATAAATTGCGGGGCTAAGTGTTTTTGGATTCCGTATCCCACCAAACAAATGACGGGGCAAGCAAGTACGGAATGACACACGAATCAAATTTTTCGATTAAGCGATTTGAGGATTTTTTGGCCGCCGGAGGTGAGGATCTCTTCTGCAAGTTTGTCGGCTGCGGATTTTGCCTCATCGAGCGCAGCGGTGATAGAACGTCTGACACAGTTTTTACCTTCGACACCACAAATAATAGCGTCAATTGTGATAGTATTGGCTTGAATCTGCGAATATACACCAAGTGGTATGCTACATCCGCCGTGCATGGCTTGTAGTACACGCCGCTCGGTCTCAACAGCAATGCGAGAATTTTTACTATCAATTTGCGACACAAATTCTGCCAGCTCGTTATCCTCATCACGGACTTGTCCGCCAGAGGTAAGGCGGATTTGTACTGCCAGAGCGCCCTGAGCAGGAGCAGGGATAAATTCTTTGGGGTCAAAACAGAATGAGATTTCATTACTAAGGCCGAGCCGGTTCAGGCCAGCACAGGCGACGACTATTGCGCTAACCTCGCCATGCATCACCTTGCGAACCCTCGTCTCGACATTTCCCCGCATAGGTACACATTCTATATCGTCTCTAAGACGGCGCAATTGTGCGATTCTTCGCAAGCTCGATGTTCCGACAGTAGCACCGGCTGGTAAATCATCGAGGGAATCTATCTTTTGCGAAGCAACAAGCGCATCGACTGGTGACTCTCGCTTTGGTACAGCGGCGATGAGTAAACCCCCAGTGAGGGCAGTTGGCAAATCCTTATAGCTGTGCACGGCCAGGTCGGCTCTGCCATCAAGAAGCGCTTTTTCAACCTCAGTTGTAAAAAAGCCCATAGAACCAGACTTGTAGAGGAAATCCGCCTTGTTGTGGTCGCCTTTTGTAGAGACTTTGACGATGGAACATTCGATGTCAGGATGGATTTGCCGAAGTAATCTGACGACTTCATTGGATTGTATCAAGGCCAGCTTGCTGGCCCGGCTGGCTATGCGTATATGTTTCATTTCATTCCTTCAAGAATTAGCTCATTGGTGGGGTTACGACCCCACCCTACAGCTAATTAACCGATTAACTAATTCTCTCTTCTCTTTGTAGCTAAAATACACCAGAATCGCCATATATTCAAGCATCCTGCGTCGCCCCTGCGCCCCTGCCGAAGGGATTGGATTTTGTTGCGTTTATGAGCTAAAATTATTACAGTAGGATTGTAAATTATAGATTTGGCTTTTTTTGCCACCAAGACACAAAGGCACTAAATTTTTGTTTTTTTACATTTAATTTCTTTGTGTCTTGGTGCCTTTGTGGCTAGAAAGAGAAATGAAACACGAGTTTTCCAATATTGAAAGGCGTATCCTGTCTGTCATACAGGATGGATTTCCGATAAGCCAGACGCCATATAAAGATATAGCTGAGAAGGTGGGGATTAGCACAAAAGAGCTTTTAGCAGTGCTTGAAAGCTGGAAGCGTCAGGGTAAAATCCGGCGGATAGGGGCAATAGTAAATCATTTCAAAATCGGCCTGACCGCTGCAGCGATGGTTGTCTGGCAGGTCGAACCAAAAAGAGTCGAACAAGTAGGTACAATATTAGCAGGATTTGAAGAGGTCAGCCATTGTTATGAGAGAAAAACGAGCGAGAACTGGCCTTATAATTTATATACGATGGTTCACGGCGCAACCGTGGAGGATGTTCAGCAAACAGTTGCACGTATGAGTGAGGCGTGCAGAGTTTCTGATTATCGTATGCTTTTAACGGAAAAAGAACTTAAAAAGGTGCCGCCGAGATACATTACATAGTCATGAAGATTCTGGTTGTAGGATTAAATCACAAAACAGCTCCGATAGATATTCGTGAGCGATTGGCGTTTGACGCTGACAAGACGCTCGAAGCGTTGAGGGAGCTAAAAAACAGATTTAGCGAAGCGGAGTTTGTTTTGCTGTCAACGTGCAATCGTGTTGAGCTGTACTGTGCCTACCCTTCGGCGGTGAGCTCAGGACGGTCGAACCGCGAACGTACTGAAGAAATTGAAACCGAGACAATAGCTGAGTTTTTCTCTGAGTTTCACAATATCGACGTAACAGAGTTTCGCCCATTTATGTACTTCTACAACGATGATGACGCAGTCAGACATTTGCTGACGGTTGCGTCGAGTTTAGACAGTATGGTTGTGGGTGAGCCGCAGATAATCGGGCAGGTTAAGGATAGTTTCCGGCTTGCCTGTTCTGCAGAGAGCACTGGAAAGGTTCTAAATCGACTGTTTCACTGTACTTTCGCTGCCGGCAAGAAAGTATATACCACTACCTCGATATCGCAGGGGCGAGTGAGCATTGCCGGGGTGGCGGTTGAGTTATCGAGGCAGATTTTTGCTGATATCTCATCGGCAAAAGTCGTTGTGATTGGCGCCGGCGAGATGGGAGAGTTGATTGTCCAGCATCTTTTGAAGGCCGGCAGCAAAAATATAACAATTGTTAACAGGTCTTATGAACGAGCTCTCGATATGGCTGGACGGGCTTCTGTCTCAGCCGGAAAATGGGAAAATCTTCAGGAAAATCTAATCGATACCAACATCGTGATATCCTCTGCAGGGGGGACCGATTTCCTTTTTAAGAAGGCCTCTTTCGAAAAAATAATAGACAAACGTCAAAAAGGAATACTTT
>CAZUPG010000192.1:0-4178 GCA_964622085.1 uncultured Pirellulales bacterium
TTACATCGTAGATTCTTGCCTCGACAAGTATCTGGGGCGTTATGCGGTCAATCTCCTTAATAAAGTTGTCAATGACCTTGATGTTGCTCTCGAAATCCACAACGAGTATATTGCTTGTGCTCGGGTTGGCCGAGAGACTGCCGCTTTTCGAAATAAACGTTTTCAATGTTTTCTCGATTTCGTTGACATTAGCATAGACGATTCGATAGCTCCTGTGAACAAGGTTTTCAGTGACGATTTCTTTTTGTGGTACGAGCTCCATTATTTTTGCCAGAGCTTCTTTGGTATCGTAAATAATTAAAGTATTACTATTCTTATCGATAGAAATACAGCCATACTCGGAACACATACCTGCAATCAGAGGTCTAAAACTCTCGGCATCAAGAGATTTAAGAGTTATGGTTTCAAGAAACAACTTCGGTGCATTTGCATCCGACTGTGAAAGCTGGGGCACTTCCTGCCGTACGGATGTTCCCTTATCGAAAATTTTTGCGAAAGGGTTATCACGGCCAATATTTAACGTAATGCTCTCTGCAGATTCAGATTGAACCGGTTGTGATTGCGCCTCCGAAAGCCATAAACCAAGACTCAAAACAACACAGCAGAAGATTATTCTCGTGCTTCGTGGCCCCCGCAGCTTCTTGCTTGCCTCTGCGTCTCTCGACGCAAGTCGAGGCAACAGGCGAAGCAAGAGCGGGGGCAGAGTAGCATTTGCACATTCTGACTTATTCATTGACGGTTGTCTCCTTGCTATGGATTGTGTAAATCGTAATAGCCATGTCACAATTTAATTTAGCTGAATCTCCATCGAGAGCTACCATCTCAATTGAATCTATCCAAACCTTCTGGGTGCGTTTTTGTAGTATTTCCACTAATTCGATTACATTGCTGTAAACACCGGTAACGCTTAACATCGCACTGTTAACGACTGCACCTGAAGCATCTTCGAATTGTTTCTGTTGAGAGCTCGATTCCATCAAGATGAATTTAAGCGAATGAACCGTGCAGCCTGCTCCCTCACAAACAACCCGCAGATCACTGAAGAACTCTTTTGCTTCGTCAGGGGTAAACAGTGTGCACCGAAGCTGAGCGAACTGCTCGCTCAGCTCTTGCAGTTTTTTCTTTTTGACTCCAATTACGTTGCTGATAATCTTGTTTTTCTTTGCAACACTACCAACAACGGATTCGTACTGCTGCGCAGCGAACAGATAAGTAGCGTGCGGAGCAACCATCCAGTTATATAGCGCTATTGCCGCAATTATAATCAGCGCAGCCGAAAGAGCGTTTCTCGACGGACGATTCAATTTAGCAAGATTATCAACTAACACGGGCTACCTTTCTTTTGTTGGGGACAGGGAACAATCAATTGCATAGCTGACTAATCCATCGCTATCATTATTCTTCTCAGTCCCAATCAAAGAAGCTGACTCTAAACGTTGCGATTTGTTCAACATATTTACAAACAAATAAACAGCTTCGTATGATAACGCCGAACCTTTCAGGTATATCCTGGAACTGTCTGCGCTGGAGAGATTTGTTATACGCACGGTTCTGGGTGTTACCCTTCTTATATCGTTCAGTATGCCAGTCCACTTCAAAACGTGGCGCGAGCTCAGAACCCCATCGATGCGGTCAATTGTATCGGACAGGATGCTGACTTGCCCATCTACCAATTCCTGTTCCCTGAGCAGAGTAAGTGTGTCCTGTGACAGCTCTGTCTGTTTTGTACGAATGACGTTTTTGTTGACCTTGCCAATCATCAGAACCAAGCCGCCGACGGCCAATATCATAAGAAACAGGACTACTGCTGCAATATTTGCTATTATGAGGGCATCTTTTTTGACGATTTTAACTATTGCAACTTCCGGAGGCAGCAGGTTTATTCGCAAGTTAATTCCATTTGTACCCAGAAGCCCCATTGCCAGGCCAACCGCCACCGGCGAAGGTTTGTCAGTCTCGATACTCGAGGATTTGCCAACAGGAGTATCCTGATAAGCATTTTCACCACTTCTGACGCTCAGATTGGCATATGGACTTCGGCTGAGCTCAGTCGAAAGCCCAACTTTAGCTTTCAGAGATTCTTCGGCCCCCTCAGGTAATTGCACACAATCTGCAACCACAGTAACTTCCCACCTTCTGGGACTGTTTGGAACTTCGACATCATAAAATTGAATAACGGCATTTATCTCTTCTTCAAGCCAGTGACATAGTTCATCCGGCTGTGCTTTTTCTTCGTTGATATTCTTCGTTCTGACAAAGTCCACAATCTCATTTCTGAATACGCAGAGAGTCAAAACATCACCCTGTAGTATGGCCAACAGTACGTTGCAGTCGAATTTGCCTTTTATTTTTTTAGCGTAAAACGCTCTGGCATAAGCAAGCAGCGGCGGTTCAACCACCTCAATATTAAGACCGGCCTTATTACATGCTCTGGCAATATCAGCTACATTTTCGCCGTCGGTAGCAGCAACAAAAACTCGTGCGTCGCCTGTCTGCCCTCCTGAGCCAATTCCACAGTAGTCCAATGCAATTTTTCTGCCGGGCAGGATAACATAGTGTTTCACCTCATTTTGAACGAACTGCCCAATATTCTTTGGAACTTGTTTGGGCATGTCCATAATTTGCACGAGCACGGGGCTCGCCAGTAACGATATCGCGGCCTGGCTTGACCGTATTTTATTTCTGGTCTTAAGCTGCTTTATCGCCTTAGCCAAAGCTGTCGGGTCTTCGATATTGCCGTCCTTTATTACTCCATCAGGCACAGAACCGCTGGCGGTCTTTAGTAATTCGATACCGTCTGCGCCTTTTTTAAGCAATGCCAGATTTATCCGCCAGACGTACGGCGGATTTATCCGGCCATTCGAAATATCGATGCCAAGCGCAGTTTTTGTTCTAAGTTTCATTCGTTAATCCTCAAATTATCAATCCGTATTACATAGGGACTGCCGGTTCCGATTGTTACGTCGGCTTTAACACTTGCAGTAAATCCCTGCAAAGAAGTGCCTTCTGAAATAATATTTGGGTCCGGCAAAGAACCCTCGACTGCCAAGACGGTGTACGAGCCACCATTGAAAACCGAAGTAAATGGAAAATCATCAATGCTGCTCGAATCGTCACGGATTCTGCCAAAGGCGTCATTAAGCCCCGCTTCGGCAGTAGCCAAGGCCTGGGCAGCATAAATTTGATTTTGCATAAGCTGTATCTCCTCAGTGTTCATCTGGAGTATGCCAATAGTAACCGCAGAGAGCAACGCTATAACAAAGATTACTACTATGAGCACCGAACCATTTCTTTCCTGCCACCAAGCCTGCCCTGAGCGGAGCCGAAGGGGCACCAAGACACCAAGGATTATAAGATATCTATTTTTCAACTTCGTGCCTTTATGGCTTTGTGTCTGGTTTCTGTTATTTTTTAGCCTTGTTTTCATAGATTAATCTCTCTACGGCAATATCTCCTCACCGCTTTCAGGATCCGGCGCTATCGCAATCGTAAGCATCCGCGCTTCGTTCGACGAGCCAAGCAAAAAGTTTGATGTTCCGCTGCTCCCGATGGCAGACTGCTTGATGCATCCGGCACCGCCGGAGCAAGTGTAATCATAAACACCACTCCGATATATACAAGGTGACGTAGTCACATATGCTACTTCTTCGATGGTGTCTAGCGAAAAGTTACTGGTGGGACCGTTTCCACTATGGGTCATATATCCAGAGCCACCGGAAACGGAGCCACCGCCGCTGCTGCTGCAGTCCATCGTGATAGCATTATGATCAGGTAGTCCAGGACTATCTTCTACGATAGCATCAGTGTCAAAGGCACCAAACCTAAGAGTCATAACATCGGCTATACTCGGCGGCCCCACGTATGAGGGGCCACAGGGCGGCTCATCAGAAGTACCATACATAGGGGATGGCCACGAACCGTTGCTAAAGCTGATACCTGTCAATCGTATTATCCAGCCGTAGGCCTGTTCGCTGCCGCCTCCTGTCCAGCTAAAGTCATAATCAGCCAGTTCCGAGGCGCCTGCCGCCTTACTCCAGACAGCCAGCGTGACTTCCGATGAGCTAACGTAAGGATACCCAGTGCACCCAATATTTTTCCAGCCGGTTGGCGCTGAAATGTAGTCCGAGGTATCGCCGTCTGTGGCAACCGCTGCGACCAAAAAATCCCCTTCAGCAGTA
>CAZUPG010000193.1:0-4174 GCA_964622085.1 uncultured Pirellulales bacterium
TGGGCCTTCCATAGGCAACCTCATAGGAAACAAATTCCTTTTTGCTTGAACTGGCCGTCATATCAATAAGCTTATCGGCGAGGTCCTCGATTGTAACCTCCTCAACCGAACCAATGTTATATACTTTGCCTGCCGCCTGGTCGCAATTCATCAATTCAATAACCGCCTCTATAAGGTCAGCCACGAAGCAGAAGCATCGCCTTTGTTTACCTGTCCCGTAAATTAAAACCGGCTCGTTTCTTAATGCCCATTGAACGAAGCGAGGCACCACCATTCCATATCGGCCGGTTTGTCTCGGCCCGATTGTGTTAAAGAACCTGCCGATTATAACATCAAGGCCGTGCTGTTGATAGAAAGCCAGACCCAGAAATTCATCTATTGCCTTACTGCAGGCGTACGACCATCGCGACAAACTCGTACTGCCAAGCACTATATCGTCATCTTCCCGGAAAGGAACTGCCTCGTTTTTGCCGTAAACCTCACTGCTCGAAGCGAGCAGGACTTTCCTGCCGAACTTATTGCATGCCTCAAGCACCACCTCAGTGCCGCTTATATTTGTCTCTATCGTGTGTACAGGCCTATCAGCTATGAGCTGGACACCAACCGCCGCCGCCAGATGATATACAACGTCGCTTCGCCCTACAAGAACCACTATCAGCTCAGCATTGCGGACGTCGCCCTCAACAAAATCAAACCTGGGGTCGGCTTTGAAAGCTTCGATGTTCTTTAAGCTTCCGGTGCTGAGGTTGTCAATAGCAGTTACCTGATTACCATCCTTGAGCAACCGCTCTGCCAGATGAGAACCAATAAATCCTGCGCCACCAGTAATAAGTGCCTTCACTGCTCTCCTTTAAGAGTATCACTTACTTTCATAAAAGGCCTATTATTAATCAATTATCACTAATCGATAATCAATTTTAACAGACTCCGTCCCCCTCGGCTGCGCCAAAAAACGCAAACAAAACCCCCCTTGTATCTAAATTTTTTGCGGAGACCTCTTTCGATAGTCGGTCCCGCACCAAAACCACAATCCCGCTCAACAGCTAATAGAAAATGCGAAGTCGGTAGGGTGGGGTCATAACCCCACCACATTCTAAAAGATTTTGGTGGGCTGTCTTCGACCCTGAGGCTCAGACCCGAAGGGAAGCCCACCCTACATTCTGAGTTTTGGTGCGGGATGACCGACAGTCTTCGTATAGCATAAGTATCGGCAAATAAAGAACATAGCTTTAGTTAAGGCGCTCCTCCAACGAATTCAGACTACCAATTTTACGTAAACCCCGTTAGAAAGCTCGGGAGGTTTTTTACCCTTCACCCAGTTAGAAATAATTTTTCTAACGGGGTAAGAAATTATACGCTCCCAAAGCCCTATAAGTTCATAATGCACAACTCGTCCTCAAAGTCATAAATCGCCTTTTTTTATCGGCCTATTTCTCAAAATAACCAAAGGTTTTATTGTCCCACCACAGGGGTGGGAGCTAAACAAAAAGCAGAATGACAAAAAAACGTCGTGGTGGCAACAACAGCTAAACTACGGATACGGACTCAATTCTAAGCCAAAGTGATCCGGATATTGGTATCTGACCAGGTACAATGCCGTCAGCGCCAGAACCGTGGCGTGCTGATTACTCGGGGGGGCGCTAAAACCAAATAACGGTCTGCTATCTGAGGTAAAACAAAACAATCTGCCGTCCCAGCCGCAGTCGGGTAGCTGAGCAGTAACTATCCTCTCAACCCATTTCCTACGAATCTTCTCCGGGAAACCCGCCTTCAGTATAAATGCAACCTTGCCAATATCTACCAGCCCTATATCAAAAACCAGCTCATTGCTTAATCGATTGGCAAGATGCTCAATAAGCTCATCCAGCTCCCGGCTAGCCCCCTCAGTCTCGCGTAGAATCGTCAAAGCATTAAGCTGATGTACAAGCTCGCGTCCACTCCACTCTCGTGGTTCAAACAACTGCATCCGGATAGGGGTAATCTTCGCCTTATCCGGCGCCATCGCATATAGAGTCCATTTATTGTCGAGATACTCATTCTTAATCGCTTCGTTCAGTTCCAACTCATCTATCAGCCAGTTTGGGTCGATCAGCCGCTTCCAACACTGCGGCTGGCACGGTGCAGCCATAAAGCTGCTGACAATATCTGAAAATACAGGAGTCGGCCTTAATTGCTTAATCTCGTTAAGCATCTTTAGAAGGCCGATATTGCGTCTTTCTATGATTTCGCCCTTATGGGCCCTGATCCAAACCAAACCTCTTTCAATTGCCGCATCCATCTGTTTCGCAAAGGCCTCATCACTGACAAAAGATACATTATTACAAACCAACAAGGCCATACCAAAGACGCCCATGAGAACAGCCGAAACAAGAAGCGCTATTACTGCTTTACGAAGAATCCGACGCCTCTTTACGATATTACTTTCTTTTGTTTTGTGTTCTTTTGCCATTTGGTTTTTCCAAACTTATGTGGATAAATCGCCGAACAGGGTTAGTGGCGAGGTTTTCGTTATTTTTACTTTTACAAACTGTCCTGCCAAAGATACCGACCCGTTAAAAACAACTATGTGATATGTCTCGGTTCGGCCGACCAATTGCGGGTGATTTTCCCCGTTTTTAGCGCTTAAATGAGGTTTTTTACTTAGCACTACTGATTTTCTGACTGTTCTTTGCTTCGGTTGGACCGCAAATCCTCACTGTAGGGCCGATTCGCGAATCGCATTTGCCTACTTCTCAATAATCCACTGTCCCTATTTTTGCTTCCGATTTTAGAATCTTTTATCCCAATTAAGCTTGTATATCTCGATAGGGCCGTAATAAGGGTCGTAGAATTCGTCTATTTTAGTGCCAAATATGCGGCATATATGGTCACACAGCTTGTCAGTCCTAAAGTCCGGCATTGACCGGGGTGGCAACTGAATTCCTATAGGGGTGGTAACTTTCCAGGCATCCCTTACTGCATAATCAAAACGATATTTGAAAGCCCAATTAATAGCTTCTCTGACTGTAATAGGTTCATTTTCAGAAATATATATCCACGGACCATATTGGTACCGCTCATGACCAAACCACAACATCGGATCGCCGCAGACACGACTGTCAGGTTCAACCACCGACGCTACACGCTGTATTATCTTGTTAACATCAGCTCCTAAGAAATAATAAAACAATAACGTAATACCTACAATACACGTTGACAAATAAACAAATCCCATACACGTACCAATGGCAAAACGAGTTTTTTGCCAATGTTGCAAAATTACGCCACTACCTGTAATAATTCGCCATATCAATCGAACAATCAGAGCGCTGAAGAAAGGAACAATTGCAGCAAGGTATCGTGCTGTAGGGCTAACAGTGGTAAAGGGCAGGAGAAATGCAAAAAGTAGGATAATAGTAGCGAGAATTTTTTCGGCTGAGGATGACCGATACCACGCCACAATCCACGAAATGAGCATAACGGCGGCAAGTGGAGCACCTTTAGGCCACCGTAAAAAAGCCCTCCAGCGAATGATTTCAGAATGTAGAAACGGTCTTTGCACCATGCTGGCCTGCATCTGCTCAATGAAGCTAACCTGTGGGTCCTGTGTAGCCCAAAGAACGTAGATGATATAGGGGAGGATAACCAGCACCAGCCCCACACTTGCCCATAGAAATAATCGGGCTATCGACTTAGTCTCGAGCCAGAGGAGTACAGCAAAACCAATCGAAAATACCAAGAGCAGGCCATTGGGATGTGTCAGGCCCAATAAACCTGCCAGCACTCCTGCAAAGAAAGCTGTCCGGCGTAGACCGGAATCAAAAAAAACCATCAATAACCACAAAAAAGCTAAGGCCAGTGCTATGTAATAAATTTCAGGCCGGGCACGTCTGCTGACTTCGAAAAACCACGGGTGAATAATCGTTGCCAGGCAAATCCAGAAAGCCTGCTTTTCACCAAACCATCGACGCATTACAGCATAGAGGCTAACAACAGCTAATATGCCGAATATCAGCGAGCCAATACGACTTGTTAAAATACTATAACCAGCTACCTTGAAGATTGCAGCGCAAACAAAAGGCAAAACAACCCTATTCTGTACAAAATTAATATGCATCCCGCCAAAACCTTCAACAAACGGATGGCTAAGTGAACCCTTAAAAGCGAGATTATAACCTAACGCTGAATCCCAGGC
>CAZUPG010000194.1:0-4099 GCA_964622085.1 uncultured Pirellulales bacterium
GTATTCGCCGGTCCTTGCTGCCGGGTATGCGATAACCTTTCAGTTGGCCGCTATCGAACCACTTCGAAACTGTTCTCGGAGCAACGTGGCAAATCTTGGCCACATCTCCTGTCGTCAGTACGTCTTTTCCTTTTGCCATCTTTTGTTCCCCACTTAGAGTGTATTTACGGCATAGTTATATTCGGCTACAAACTGGGGCTATTTAACATAGAAATTGTAATTTTCAGCTGAGCAGCTAATAGAGAGCTGTCTCTGCAAACCTGCGTCCTATAAATGCTTTGGTTAAAAGTCTTGATTTATCGGCCTCGATACTGGATACTGGATACTGGATACTCGACGAGAATCGAGTATCCAGTTGAGCTTGTGCGCATTTTAATCAGGAGCTTTTCTTATGCAGATATATTTATCTCGGCCGGATATCACCGAAAAAGAAATCGAAGCGGTCTGTGCGGTACTGCGGAGTCCCAATCTTTCGCTCGGCCCGAAACTAAAAGAGTTTGAGGATGCTTTCTCTGAATACATTGGCACAAAGCGGGCGGTTGCTGTCAATAGCGGAACGAGCGGCTTGTTTTTGTGTATGGAGGCACTTGGACTTGGACAGGGCGATGAGGTCATTACCACACCGTTTACTTTTATATCTTCTGCTACTACTATTATGATGGCCGGCGCAAGACCGGTTTTCGTCGATATAGAACCTGAAAGTTTGAATATAGACGCTGCGAAAATCGAACCTGCGATAACAGAGAGGACGAAAGCCATTTTGCCGGTTGAGGTTTTCGGCAATCCCGCCGGTATGGATAAAGTCTGTGAAATTGCTGAAAAACACGCTCTTGTAGTAATTGAAGACGGCTGTGAAGCGCTGGGCTCGGTATTAAACGGGAAAAAAGTAGGGACATTCGGCAAAATAAGCACGTTCGCCTTTTATCCTAATAAGCAGATAACGACCGGTGAAGGCGGAATGATTTTGACTGACGATGATAATTTAGCGGATATGTGCGTATCGCTTCGCAATCAGGGCAGAGGAAAGGGTGATGGTTGGTTAAGCCACGAACGGCTGGGCTATAACTTTCGACTGAGCGATATCAATTGTGCGCTCGGAATCGTGCAGCTTTCAAGAATAGAAGAAATCATGGCCAAACGCAGGCAGGTCGCAAATTGGTATCAAGAAATGTTAGCAACAGATGACCGGCTGATAGTGCCTATCGAGACGGACGGTTGCGATATAAGCTGGTTCGTCTTTGTGGTTCGGCTTGCAGAGACATTTACTCAGCAAGAACGTGACAGGATTTTAGAGGATATGAAAGATAAGGAGATTCAGGTCAGTAACTATTTTCCGCCTGTGCATCTGCAGCCATTTATCTCAGAGCGATTTGGTTATAAAAAGGGTGATTTTCCCCTCACCGAATCTGTTTGTGAGAGAACCATTGCTTTGCCGTTCTATAATAATCTGACAAAGGACGAGGTAGCAATCGTTTGTAAAACACTAAAAGAGGTCTTGGACGGCGTTTAATTGTCGTTGCGGGATTGGTTAGCCCCCAACTTTATGTTGGGGGTTATATTTAGCCCGCCGTTTCACGGCGGGTTTTTCTTCACACCGGCATTTCACCGTATCGTTTAGCCCCAGCTTTATGCCGGGGGTTCCATTTAGCAGACTTCCGTCTTCAATTTTTTGTCATTTAGTCATTTTCTATTTGGCATAGCGGCATTTTTATCTTAAATTTTAATAGTAACACACCAGGTAGCGGCAGTTCAATACAAAGGGTGGCTCGTCAGGGCGAAGGCCCTGCCGTAGTCCCGATTAGTTTAAGATCGGCTGATAAATCCGCCTCCGGCGGATAAATTCGCCTGCGGCGAATAAAGATTTTCCTTCGTAAGGGAGGAGCTCTTAATGAGAGGTTGGAGAATCAAGTTCATATTTTTGCTCATGGTCTATTTTGCCGGCTTTGCAACTGCAATCTATTGCATCGCACCTGCGGATGAGAAGCAGACGGCAGAAACTCGCGAAAGAAGTTTTGCATTTTCGGCACTAAAATCTGATGAATTCGCCAAATCTTTCAATACAGGGATGCACAAGTGCATTGATTTTGGTAAGGATGCCGCTTTGCGTGCAGGCAGGATTATCAAACAAAAGCTTGATGAGGGACAGCAACAAAGCGATGGCTAAGTAACAACCCAGCTCGTTTGCTGGGCTGCTCTTAATTGCTAACATATACATATTCAATGTTAAATGGGGGGATGTGTATGTAACAACCGTTGGCCGTGGGCCTTGTCGACCCACGGCCATTTTTATACCATAAAAAAACGCCGCCGAGCAAGTCACCCCCCGGCGGCGTTTGTTAACTGCGACGAAATACGGTTTTTTCACCGACCCTATTGACTTGCCATACGTGCCATGTTATGATCACTGCTGTAAACGAAGGAGAACCAGATGTTGGGAGTGTCTAATACTCACGATATAATGAGAGCATTCGCGACGACCCAATGTGGTACGTCTCTGGTTACGAGTGAGATGGTTCTGCTTTCGCAGGCGTTTAGCCACTTATGAGAGAAGATATGCGAGACATAAAAGAATCTTATGGACGGATCGGCGATAACGAAGGCCGCTTCGACATCGAGTTCTGGCAACGGCAAGGAGATCAAGCCATTTTCAACGCAGCACTCGACATGATATTGGATTACTTGATGATCAGGCACGGACATGTTGACAAGCCCAGACTTCAGAGAACTGTTGAGTCTTTTGGAAAAGCATAAGGTACGCTATCTCGTGGTCGGCGGATATGCGGTCATGAAATACACCGAGCCACGTTTCACAAAAGACTTGGATTTATGGATCTCCACCGATAAGGAGAACTCAAATGCGGTTTATGCGGCGCTGAAGGAGTTTGGTGCACCCCTCAAGGATCTGGCTCCGGCCGATTTCACCCAAGAGGGCTATTTCTACCAGATGGGCAGTCCCCCATTCCGCCTGGACGTCATGATGTCCATACCTGGGGCGACCTTCGAAACCGCATGGGAAAACCGGGAAAAGGTGCAGTTGGAGGGATTGATTATTCCGTTCATATCGAAAGCGGACTTGATAAAAGCTAAAGAAGCCAGCGGCAGGCCTCAAGATTTGATAGATGCCAAAGAGATTAGAAAAACCGGCCATTCGTTTGGCCCGGATGCTCCCGACAGGTGAATCCGGCAGACGGCTAATCCGCCGCCACGAGTGTGTTGCTCGTGGTGTTATGCGGATCAATATAAACAATGTTGGTTGGCAGACAGGGGTGTAAGAATGGAGAACTTAAACAAAATAATCATTGGGATCGGTCTTGCGGTCTTTGGAATCGCTATCATAATGGGCATCACACCTATCGATCTCACGGGAACTCCTGCTTTCCTTCTTGGTTCTGTTTTTGTCGTGATAGGGGGCGCTATGCTGACTAGGCAATTCGGGAGAAAGCGGAAAAAGTGATCAATCGAAAGGAGAATGCAATGGATAATCAGAGAAAGCAACTCATTAACGGTATCCTATGAGGTGTGGGTTCCTCAATAGTCGGAGTTGCCGCGATTGGACTTATAGTATTCCTTGCGAAAAGAGATTGTTTGCCAAATCCGTTTTCGTTCAGTCTAATACTCTATGTGCTGCCACTATCTGCAATTTGGGGACCGGTAATGATCGCTGCTTCGATAATTGACCACGTTCGCGGCAAGAAGCGAGGATAGATGGCACCGACCAAAAAAGGCATGCAGGCGACGTCACATTCGCGCCGCGTCTGATTCCGGTCGTTAGCAATGTGAATTCCGAATTCCGGTGACGCCTTATTTATTTCGAGGTGTTCAGGAGCTTCTCGGGGCCAAGGCCGATTTCCCGTAGATGTTTATATTATTGCAAAATCTGCTTTACATTGTGTATAATATAGCCATGACGACTAAAAAAATAGCTTTGAAGACAATTGAGCAGCTTCCCGAGAATGCTTCCTGGGAGGATATTCAAGAGCGGATCAACTTTGTCGTTTCCGTGCGCAAAGGCCTACGCGAGCTGGACGAGGGGAAGGGTATCCCCCACGACAAGGTCAAGGAGGAGTTTGCTGAATGGCTTACAGACTGATTTGGGCTC
>CAZUPG010000195.1:0-4095 GCA_964622085.1 uncultured Pirellulales bacterium
GGACCTCGGCACATACGAGAGAATGCTCGATATGGATTTAAGCAGGGCAAACTTTGCCACCAGCGGCCAGATATTCAGCTCAATCCTGCATAAGGAACGCCACGGAGACTACCTCGGCAGAGACGTTCAGATGATTCCGCATGTTACCGGAGAGGTCAAGCTGAAACTCCGCCAATTAGCCGCTCAAAACGATGCCGATATTGTATTTGTGGAGATTGGAGGCACGGTCGGCGATTTGGAAAACGCCTACTTTATCGAGGCAACGCGAGAGTTAGCATACGAAGAAGGCCCCAACAGCAGCTGCTTCGTCGCACTGACATATATTCTCGAACCTCCAACCCTCGGCGAGCAGAAGTCAAAGGCAGCGCAATTAGGAATCAAACAGCTTATGCAATTAGGTATTCAGCCGGACATCATTGCCTGTAGAGCCACCCATCCCGTAAGTGACAAAGCCCGAGAAAAGATTAGTGTTTACAGTAATGTCCCCCTCAAGCGGGTTGTAAGTATGCCGGATTCAGCCAGTGTCTATATGATACCGGCGATGTTAAGAGAGGCCAGCCTGGATTTCGAGGTCCTGCGGCTGTTAAAAATCGAAGACAGAATAAATCTGCGGTACGAACGAAAGGCCTGGGCCAAGTGGTGCGATTTCACCGACAAAATCAACGCCATCGACCGCAAAGTAACCATCGGCATCACGGGCAAATACACCGCTGTCCGCGACAGCTATGCCTCGATAATCAATGCTCTTGAACACGCCGGCATCGCCCTCGGCTGTAAGACAGAAATAAAGTGGATTGAAACAACCGACATCACCAACGAAAACGCAGCTGAAAGACTGGCTGACGTTGACTGTATTATTGTGCCCGGCGGATTTGGTACACGTGGTGCAGAAGGGAAAATCGCCTGCATTAAATACGCCAGGGAAAATAATCTGCCTTATCTCGGCCTGTGCTTTGGCTTTCAAATGGCTGTTATAGAATTTGCCCGTAATGTATGCGGTATAACAAAAGCCAATAGTACCGAGATTCAGCCGGATTGCCCCGAGCCGGTAATCGATATACTGCCCGAGCAGAAAAAAATCGAAGGCCTCGGTGGAAATATGCGCCTCGGCGGACAAGATATAGAACTAAAGCCCCAAACATTAGCGTGGAAACTTTTCGACAAGGCCGATTCAGTCAGAATGCGGTTTAGGCATCGTTACGAGGTTGACCCGCGGTATATTGAACGGCTTGAAAATGCAGGTCTTGTTTTTTCCGGAAAAGCGCCAAATCAACCTATATGGCAGATACTGGAGCTTTCTTCCCATCCGTTTTTTATGGGCACCCAGGCACATCCCTGTCTGACCTCGCGTCCGCTGCGACCTCAGCCGATGTTTGTAGGCCTTGTAGCGGCGGCTCTGCAAAAACAATACAGCGATGAATAATTTCCCGATTGTATAAAAATCGTTCAGCGTGTAAACCCCGTTAGAAGTCCCCGGGACGGAGCTTTCTTTCTAACTGGGTAAACAAAATAACTAACGACTACTTATAAAGGTTCGGCTGTTTGTTCAGCCGGCTCTTCTTGCTCTTCAGGTTCTGTCTCAGGTCTTTCTATTGGAGCTTCGAGTTTTTCGAGTTCAGCTTTAAGTTTTTCTATTTGGGATTTTAGATTCTTGTTTTCTTCACGCAGTTTTCCGCTTTCTTCAGCTAAAGTCCCGAAAACTTCATTTATTTTGCTTTCATATTTCCCGGCCAATTGTTCTTGCAAAGCCTCTGTTTCTTTTTGGCACTTTGCAAGCAGCTCTTCTTGCTTTTTTAGTTCACTATCATGTTGTTCTTTTAGTTTTTCTATTTCGCTGTTGCTCTGCTGAAGGTCTTTCTTTAGCCGAATATTTTCAGCAGCTACGAGTCTCTCCATTTTTGTACTTGGTTTCTGCTGTTGTTCCTCACAGCCGGCGCTCAACATAATCGCAACAACACCAGCCGCTAACACAAATGCTACTCTGCGTAGTACGCTACGAAGCACGAGTGCCTTCAGGATGTTTCTTTTCATCTTCTTATCCTTTCAAATCCGGCTTTTGTTAAAAACCAATAACATTTTTCATTTACCCCGTTAGAAAAACAGTTTGATGCTCCGCCGTCGGCGGACTCGATACTCGACGAGAATCGAAAAGGACGGAGCTTTCTAACTGGGTAAACTATATCTGCAACTACCCTGCTGTCAAGGCCTTAAATCAATTGATGAGAGAATTTTTCCACATGTACAGTGATTTCCCAGGTGACATAAAGCAAGTTTCAAAGCGGCGAATTCTATTGGAAATTCCTGCTCTTCTGACTCGCCATATCCGATAGTTATATGAGGATAAAAGCTTGCAAAGCTTACCTTTTCTCGATAGTTTCTAATCCATTCCAGCGTGGTCTGGGCAACCTCCTCATTGCCGTATATCATATCTGTGGTTACGACACTACTGAAATATGGCTGAACTTTTTCCATCACCTTTTCGTGAAGCGATTGAAGCTTTACTGTTTTCTCGACCTCAAAAACCGACACTGTTTCACCTTTTAAATTTGTTGAAGTATGGATACCGATAATTTTCAGCTCACCTAAAGCACCTCGTTCCGCAACTACTGTTAAAACTCTCTCAATAGCAGGTACATCCCTTTCATCGATACAGCCCATAGCTAAAGAAATATGCGCCAGGCAATTCTCTTTATCCAGAACGATTTTCCTGCCGAATTTTTCCACCAGCTCAGCGTTTAATTCAATCGCTCTATTTGTCATCTGCTCATCCGGCAATAACACAACATCAACTGCAATTCTACCCATATTCTTTTTGTCTCCCTTGTTATTTATAGAAAGGAAGTGTCAATCTCCTGTTTTTTTAAATTCTGTAACAGCTTCTCCGCTATTTTGCCAGTTGCATCTTTTCTCGCAACCACTGCGCAATTATCCTTCATCTCCTGTCGCTTCGCATCGTCTTTCATCAATTTTTCCAGCTCCTCCCACAGCCAATCAGCCCTATCTTTTTCATCCGGTAAATCGTCCACTATAACTGCCGCTCCTGCCTCAACCAGCTTTTCTGCGTTTAGATATTGGTGCCTATCCTTATGATACGGATAAGGCACACAGATGCTCGGGACCCCTGCCGCTGCATATTCAGCTACGCTTGTCCCTCCGCTTCTGCCAACGACCAAATCCGCAGCAGCTAACAAGTTCGGCATATCATCAAAGTATCCTATGACCTTATGCCTGATTTTGGCACCGCTGTATTTACTGCTAACTTCATCGTAATTTTTTCCCCCTGTCAGGTGAACTATCTGCCAATCCTCGGTGAAACTATCTAATTCTTTTAAAAGCGAGCACACCGTTCTGTTAATGTTCTCCGACCCGCTCGATGCACCGGTTATAAGCAGCGTCTTTTTGTTTTCATCGAGACCTAATTGTTCTATCGCTCTGTGTGGCTGGGGACTTGAAAAGCTGCTTCGCAGTGGACAGCCGACAACGTTGATTTTTGCTTTGGTCCTGGCAAAATGCTCAGCCGTCTCCTCAAACTGTACAAAAATCTCATCCGCCCAGCGTGCGATTATTTTATTTGCCCGTCCCGGCAGGATATCGGTATTCAAAAGCGCAACCGGTATCTTTAACTTGTGTGCAGCCAGGCACACAGGCGCTGCAACATACCCGCCGATACCAATAACTGTCGCATTGTTACTTGCCGTAATTGCCTCTTTTGCGATTTTGTAGCTCTTAAAAAACGAAGTGCAAAAACTGAATAGTTCTCCCAACCTTACGGATAGCCCTTTAGCCGGCAGTTTTGTATATTCGAAGCTGGTTTGCTTAAGGATTCTCGAATCGATATCTCGGCTGCTGCAGAAAAAGCGTATCTTTGCTGTCGGCTCAAGTTTGACTATTTGCTCGGCCACAGCGAGGCCGGGGTAGATATGTCCCCCCGTTCCGCCGCCCGCAAAGAAAAAACACTTACTTGTAGTGAGCTTGCCTGCACTGAGCATGGTCGAAGTGTCGAACCTATCGCCCATCAAATAGCTCCACTTTTTAGACGGGATTAACTCGTCGCGCTGGCGCTCAACGCAGAGGACAAGATTATCCTGTTATCCT
>CAZUPG010000196.1:0-4095 GCA_964622085.1 uncultured Pirellulales bacterium
CAGGCAAAAGGCACAGGCTTAGGACTTAGCCTTGTTAAACAAATAGTTGAAAAAGTTCACGATGGCCGAATTTTTGTTACGAGCAAGGCTGGTGTAGGGAGCACCTTTGGGTTTGAGTTACCTTTGGCAATGAGAGAGCCGGTCCAGGTGTAAACCCCGTTAGAAATTCTATAATGGGGTAGCAATAACATGATATGAGAAGAAAGGTATGAAAAACGAAAATTTCTAACGGGGTAAATCAAAATACGAAATATCAAAAGTTTTGAGGAGGTGAAATAATGGCTTCAAAGAAAGTGTTAGTTGTTGACGATGAAATACACATCGTTCACGTAGTTGCGATAAAACTTCGTAATAACGGTTACGATGTTGCGACAGCAAACAACGGTGCCGAGGCCTTTGAGCTTGCTTGCGAAGAAAAACCGGATATTATCGTTACCGATTATCAAATGCCGCTTATGTCAGGACTGGAGCTTGTGGAGAAGCTTCGCGGCAGCAAAGCAACGAGAGATATTCCAGTGATTTTGTTAACAGCCAGAAACTTTGCTATTGAGGATAAGCAAAAAGAGGATTTGGGGATATCGCAGTGTGTCAGTAAGCCCTTCAGCCCTAAGGAGTTGTTGGAAAACATCGAAGATATTCTATACCAGAGAGAGCAAATAAAAGTGAGCTAAAGTGAACTGAAAAAAATAATACACCATAGGCGTATAAATTCACAACTTTAGGCATTTTCAACTTTAGGCACTTTACACTTTTTACTAAGTGATATTCGAATGAAGCAAGCTTTAATAGACAAAGTCGGAAAAGATTTAAGCTTCCAACAACAGCGTGAGTTGGAAAGGTTCGGCAGCAGGATAAATAAATTTGGCGTTAATTTTGCAGTTTGTAATGCCAATAGTGAGCTTGTGTTGTTGTGCGAAGCCGGTAGATTCGAATCAGTAAGGGAACAGTTAATAGAGATGGGTCTGCAAGCTTTAAATCAAGAAGGGCAGGTAATGGGTGGTTTTAGCAGAGAGACGCTCGTCACGGCGGAGCGTGCCGTAGCCGGGCAGGTGTACCTACTCGGCGAGCACAAACAAGTTTTGGCTGCTGTTCTCCGTAATCCCGTAAGGGATGCCTTACGGCAGGAGTCCAAAGGACTAAAATCAGCCCCCACGTCTGCTTGTGCAGACAAGCGTGGGGGTGGATTGATTGGCTTAATTGACTTGGGTCCCTGGTCAGTAGAACATTCGGCTGCTTTCGTCCCGAGCTCAGGCCGAGAAGAGCTCGGTCGAAGCCCTGATAATGGCCCCTGCCATAAGCAGAGTGACCCATATGGGCAGCTTGCAGAAGTGTTGAAGATGTCGGTTAAAGACAACAGTGAATATCTTATGGAGATACTAAGGCTTTTAGCGAAGAGTTTTCAGGCCGAGGCAAAGGCCGAAGAACAAATTGAAAAGATAGGCACAGAGTTGGCACACGTCTACGAGGAGATAGTGCTGCTTCACAAGCTCAGCACAAATATGAAGGTTACAGAAGCGGACGCCAGCTTTTTGCAAATGGCTTGTGATAGCTTAACCAATATTGTTAGTGTTGAGGGTATTGCAATACTGCTGGAAAAGGTTATAGATGATGAAAAGCGATTAGTTGTAGCTGCCGGTTCAGGGTTAATAGATTTGGATGGGCGAACGGCGGGTATTTTGTATAGCCGGCTGGCAGATGAAATAAACAGCGGAAAAGAAATGCTATTGGATAGTGAAGTTGATTCGCCTTTCAAACACGAGTGGCAGGATAACGTCAAAAGTATTATTGCGGTACCTTTGTACAGCACTGGTAAAACAGAGCCGGTTTTAGCGGGAGCAGCTCAAAACGGCAACCACATAATGGGGCTGATGGTAGCGATAAACAGAATTGACAAGGAGGATTTCGACAGCACTGATGTAAAATTATTTAATTCGGTGGCTAACGGATGTGCGGTATTTATCGAGAATGGCAGATTGTTCAAAGACCTTGAGGAATTATTTATAGGTTCATTAAAAGCGCTCACAAGGAGTATCGATGCCAAAGATAAGTACACACGCGGCCATTCTGAAAGAGTTGCGTTTATTGCACGATGGATAGCGGAAAGACTCAGCGATCAGCAACCTCTGGAAGAAGAACAATTACACAAGATTTATTTGGCTGGGTTGCTTCACGACATAGGAAAAATCGGAATAGATGAAGCAGTATTACGCAAGGAAGGCAGGCTGACTGAGCGAGAAATGGAGTGTATAAGAAAGCATCCCTCGATAGGAGCAGGTATTTTACGTGAGATAAAGCAGATGCGTGAAGTTGTGGCGGGAGTATTGTATCACCATGAGCGGGTAGACGGCAAGGGGTATCCCGATGGTTTAGTCGGTGATGAAATACCGCTTATAGGTAAGATTGTTGGATTGGCGGATAGTTTTGATGCGATGACATCAAAACGAACTTATAGAAGTGCAAGGACCGTAGAACAAGCTCTTGTTGAGGTTGAGAAAGGATTGGGAACGCAGTTCGATGAAAAAGTTGGAAGAGCTTTTATAAATAGCGATGTCTGCCTGCTCTGGGATATCATTATGCAAAATAGTTCGGGTTCTGTTGGGATTTATGACAGAAGTGATTTCACAGAGTATGGTGCAGCTGCTGTGAGGACGTTAATCAGATGAAAATTAAAACGCGAGATTATAACGATGTTACGGTCGTTGAGTTGCAGGGCGAATTAGATGGTGATTTTGCCAAACTGTTTCAAAATACAATCACCGATATAATCGCCAAAGATAGAACCGCTATAGTGCTTGATATGAGCGGTGTGGGATTTATTGATAGCCAGGGATTGGAACAATTGTTGTGGGTGAGGGAATACTGTAGTCAGAGCAAATGTGAGCTTAGGTTAGCCGGGCTTGACGAGAACTGCACGAAAATTTTGGAAGTTACACGACTTGAAAATGAGTTTGACCATTATGTGGAACTTGCCGAGGCGGTAAAGAGTTTTGTATAGAAACTAAAAACATAGAACAAGTTCGTTTTAGGTTTTGGTTATGGGGTCGATAGGGGTAGAAAACAAAATGCAGCTTGGACAACTGCTGCTGGCGCGCGGTATTGTGACGGAAGAGCAGATTGAGAATGCTTTGACTGAACAAAAAGAGAATGGCCATCACAAGTTACTTGGCGAGCTTCTGGTTGAGATGGGTCATTGTACGGAAAACCAGATAGCTTCGGCACTATCAGAGGCGTATGGTGTGCCTTATGCGCAGGTCGGCCCGAAAATATGCGACCCAAAGGCGATTGAGATTTTGCCGAGGGAATTTCTCGAAGAGCATATCGTTTTGCCGCTGTTTAAGGTCTATGATACGCTTACAGTGGCAGTGAGTGAGCCAACAAATGTATTTTTGATAGATGAGATAGAGCGCATAAGCGGCTGTAAGGTTCAAGTGGTATGTTCAACGAACAAGGATATTAAGGCCACTCTGCAGACGTATCTACCGGCTGCGAATGTCTTTGTGATTGATGATATCATTGATGATGATGGTCTGGAAGACTTTACACTAATAGAAAACATCACACAGGATATAGGTGATTTAGAGGAGATAGCTGGGCAATCGCCGGTTGTAAAACTGGTCAACTATCTGCTTTATAACGCTGTGCGGGATAATGCCAGTGACATTCATATTGAGCCAGACGACAAAAAACTGCGGGTTCGATACAGGGTCGATGGCCGGCTTTATGAGAAGATGCATCCGCCTTACCAGATGCATTCTGCGGTTGTTTCGCGTATCAAAATTATGGCTGAATTGGACATCGCTCAACGGCGCTTGCCACAAGACGGTGGCATACACGTTTTAGTGGAAAGCAGACCCATCGATTTACGGGTATCAGTTATGCCGGGCAACTTTGGCGAAAAAGTAGTTATTAGAATCATCGACCCGCAGAAAATACTTTTCAATCTTGAGTCGCTTGGATTTACCTTTGATAACCTCCAGTTGTTCAGGCAGGTAATACAATCTCCAAACGGCATAGTTCTGGTAACAGGGCCGACCGGCTCAGGGAAAAATACCACTCTTTATGCAGCTCTGGCGGAATTAAATAGCGATGAGGTCA
>CAZUPG010000197.1:0-4090 GCA_964622085.1 uncultured Pirellulales bacterium
CACGGTCACCCATACCGAGCTGTTTGGTTGCTGTGATGGTCGCGGTTACGAGTGGTACTTTTTCACTTATGCCCTGGATGATTTCAGCGGTCTTTTTGATTTCATTTATATCTTTTGTATTTAGCACAACGCCATCGACGCCTTTTTCGAGGATTTCAGTCATAAGCTTTGCCTGTTCTGAGTTTTCTACCTGAACCATAACATTCTTACCTCGCCGAGCGAGCAGATTCTCGATGGGGATAATCGTCCAGTCGAGCATTCGCAGCACAACGATTTTGTTTTCAGGTACGGCGGCAGCTTTGTCTTCATCGGCCTTGCCGGCTATGTCTATGAATTCAACGTCAACGCCGGGTTTGATATCACCGTTTTTTTCGACGGTTTTGATTTTACCGAATTCGCGGACAGTACCACTTTTGCCATCCGGCAGGATAACGGCCTCAGCCCCGCTTTCGAGCGCTGCTATGGCAATATCTTTTTCATACGGAACAACATTTACCCACAGTTTTTTCATTCTTGTTTATACCTTTTTAATTAGGAACTCGCGTTCTGAAGGTCCTTTTTCACTATTAGAAGTTTTTGTTTTAGGTCAAAGATGTCGTGCTTTGCCATTTTCCACGCTCGATGCACATTCACACCAAAATACTCATGGATGAGGACGTCTCTCAATCCCGCAATTTTCTTCCAGGGAATCTCCTGATATCTTTCCCTGAAATCATCAGGTATGTTCTTTACTGCTTCACCTATTATTTCCAGCCGGCGAAGGACGGAGTCCTGAATCTGGGTATTGGTTAGAAATTCGTTCTCATCAATATCCTTCGTGTACTGCTCAATCTTTACAATGCTGTCGAGAATATCATCAATGTACAATCGCATATCTCTGGTCATAAGATTATCTCCTGTTCCTTGAGAATCGTCTCTCTAAGGAAAGGTTTAATAGTGTCGTACTCTACAACATCAACGTTTCTTTTCAGCGCCTGCTCTAATTCAATTTTAAGTCCCACAAAATCGAGCAGGCTGATATCGCTGTCGATCTGGACAAGTATGTCGATGTCACTGTCAGGCCGCATTTGGTCTGTGACAATTGAGCCAAACAACGCAGCCTTGCTAACACCGTAGCGCTCAAGAATTGGAAGTATTGATTGTTTTATCTGAGCGATGTTCGTGTTCATATCACTACTGTATTCCACCGTTTTTTATAAGATTTAACGTAAATTGTAGAACTGTGTCAATACCTTTTGCTGTATCTTGCGACTTTTTCTTTCCCTCATAGTCGGGTATAATGCCTCGGCCATTAGAACATAGGATGGCCAACTTGCCTGCCTATTTGATTTCCTGTATCTTGTAGCGTTCGTAGGTTCACCGGCTGGGGTTGCAGACCATGTGCTCGGGGTACTCGGTCAATGCTTTTAAGCCCTCGTCTCCAAAGATGTCCAGAATCTGCGGGGTGTGTTTGAGCGAGTAGAAGACAAGCCATCGGTTGAAATCTGCGTCATAGTCGCGCAAGTGTGGATTCAGAAGGCCTGAATGCTTTGTATTGATGCTTATCATTTTTACCGGACTGCTGCAATCAAAATCGAGATTTGCTAGCTGTATGGTCTTTATCTTCGGCTGACGCAGGGTCTTGTAGTGGATATTCAGCTTTTTCAGGTCGTAGACTATACTCCACTTCGTCCAATCACCTTGGGCAACACGCCTTAGAGTGTCGAATGCGTACTTGGTGATAGATGTTTTGGTATCGGAGCTGAATAGCCTAATCCTGTTGGAAGTACATACAAAACGGTCCAACGACTCAGGAGAACCACAAGGGATATTCCTGGTGCCGCCAAATCCGGTATGGCGTTTCAAATAAGCCAGTGAATCGTCATAAGTATTATTGGTGATGGCCTTTACCGGTAACTCTTCGCCAGTGTGACAGACCAGTTTGCCATCGAGGAACTCAATGATAGCAGTATTTCCCTTGCGATCGCAGGCTATGAAATGCACTGGTACGGGCATGTCAGGCGAAATTCTGACTCTATTGTTGCTATCAATCACTTCCTTAACGTTTGCGCAGTTGTCGAGCTGGTATTGCACCCAGGCTATGAGGGCAGGGCGATCATCAGGCGCCGGGAACTTCGATTTGTCCAACATCAGCATTTCCACAGCTAAGCCCTTTTCGTTGACCCCGCCGTTGGGCATCTCCCGTCCGTACTGGTTGAAGGTCACGCTGCCGTACTTCGAGACCCAGTTTGCAGGATTTTCGTTTGGGTCGAGTAGCATGGCATGTTTGGCAACATCCCTCTTATTGATGATTATCATGCCTTGGTCAAGGTGCCAATCGTAGTTCTTCGAGAATACTACTTTGTCGCCTCGCTGTAAGCAAAACGATGTGCATGCAAGAGCTCTCTGAGTGATCAGCAGTAAGGCTATGAGTGCAATCATGGTAATGTAGGCATAGAACTTTAAGTTCATAGTGTTTGGTTCATTTAGCATCTCTAAGTCTCCGTAACGTTAGGAATAATCTCTCAAGGCGCAGTCTTGCAAGGTTTTCTACGGTTTAGTCATTCAACATTTTGATCGCCTGCTCGACTGTCGTTCGCTGGTGGACCATTTTGCACAGGGCACCAACGATTTTTTCCGGATTTTTATGCTGGAAGGCGTTTCGGCCAATCGACAGGCCAGCAGCGCCGGCTTTTAGAGCCCCTTCGACCATCCTGAAAATATCCTCGTCACTTTCCATCTTCGGGCCGCCTGCAATCACAACCGGCACGGGACAGCCCTGGACTACTTCGGTGAAACTTTCAACACTGCCAGTGTATGGCACTTTGACAATATCAGCGCCTAATTCGGCACCGACTCTTGCAGCGTGCTTTACGTTATTGACATCGTATTCATCTTTTATTTTCGGGCCACGAGTGTACATCATCGCAACCAGCGGGATCTGCCATTTTGAGCACTGGCTGCTGACATAGCCCAACTGCCGTAACATCTCCTTGTCGGTCGTGGCGCCCAGATTTATGTGTACAGAGACGGCATCGGCACCGAGGGTAAGCGCCTCCTCGACGGTGCAGATGAGCTCCTTTGCGTTTGGGTCTGGACTTAGTGACGTGCCTGCTGAGAGGTGGATAATCAGCCCTACGTCTTTGCCGGCCCCTCTGTGACCTGCCCGGACGACGCCCTTGTGCATTAAGATAGCGTTTGCACCGCCGGCTACGACCTTGCTGACGGCATCCCGCATATCTGTCAGGCCTTCAATAGGCCCGACCGTAACGCCGTGGTCCATCGGAATAATTACGGTTTTGCGGGAATTTCGGTCGATTATTCTTTCCAGACGTATCTTTTTACCTATCATTGCCAAATCTCCAAATTTTTAAAGGAGTAAAGAAAATTAGCCACAGATTACACAGATTTCACTGATTTTTTATTTATCCCGCCCCTACGGCAGGGGTGGGATTTATATTTAATCCGAGCTAATCTGCGAAATCCGTGGTTGAGAATTTATATGTCATTTTTAAAGGAGCTTTTATTTTGTCATAATCTACCCAAAGTAATCCAAAAGGCAAGAAAAAAATGCCCCCATGGCCTTTTTGAATCCGACTTGTCGGACGAGTCCGGAGCCGGGAGTTAGTGAAGCTATATGCGTGCTTTCATTCGCTAACAGCCGCTGTTTTTTTTGACTTTAGCAGAGATTGGTTTATACTGTAACAAACAATTTAACTTCGAAACTTGTCTGACGACATTTATCCGCCTAAAATACGGCGGATTTATCCGCCGTCCGTGTGGTGGAGTCAAGATTGGAGAAAAGATATGCTTTACCAGATAATCGAATTTTTCAAAAATGCGGTGGCGGAAAAGATTTTGCAGGACCCTTTCTGGGCAACAGTAGGTTTATCCGGCCAGCTAATATTCGGAATCAGATTCGTTCTTCAATGGATAGTAAGCGAATACAAAAAGAAGTCTCATATACCGACGGCCTTTTGGTTCATATCCATTGTTGGCAGCCTGATATTGCTCAGTTATTCAATCCATGTTAAAAATCCCATTTTTATCCTCGGATTTTCACTAAATTCGCTCATATACTTACGAAATATTCATTTGATTTATAAGAGCC
>CAZUPG010000198.1:0-4081 GCA_964622085.1 uncultured Pirellulales bacterium
ATTTGGGCTTTATCGACCACGACCATCAGGTCGGCCAGACCGGCACGACCGTTCGGCCGAGCTTGTATATCGCAGTTGGAATAAGCGGTGCAATTCAGCATCAGGCGGGGATGAACCAGAGCCAGAAAATCGTCGCTATCAATAACGACCCCGATGCGCCGATATTTCAGGTTGCGCACTATAAAGTCGTAGGAGACTTAAACGAAGTTGTGCCGAGGATGATTAAGGCCATTAAAGAAAAAACGGTATAGGAAATCAGACTATGGGGAATTTCTACAGAGATAATGACGATATACAGTTTTTGTTCAAACATATAGACGTCGGCAAGCTGGCGGAAGTTTGCGAAGAGAATTTCCGATTTGTGAAAGAGTTCGATTATGCTCCTGCCGGTGCCGATGAAGCGATACGAAATTATAATTTAGTGCTTGAGTCACTTGGTCAACTATCAGCAGATTTTATCGCACCGCGAGCGGAAGAGGTGGACCGCGAAGGCAATATCCTGAATGAAGATGGAACAGTGACCCGTCCAAAGGGGATAGAAGAGTCTTTAGAGAAGCTTGCGCAGGCGGAGGTGATGGGATTTACGCTGCCACATCGGTTCGGCGGATTGAATTTTCCGAATCTTATTTATTCTATGGCCACCGAGATTGTCTCACGGGCGGATGCTGCGATTATGAATATATTCGGTTTGCAGGGAATCTCAGAGACAATCAATGCGTTTGCATCGGAAGAAATCAAGCAGCAATATTTGCCGGATTTTGCAACGGGCAAGGTAACAGGCGCAATGGTGTTGACTGAGCCGGATGCAGGTAGTGACCTGCAGTCGGTTAAGCTCCGCGCATTTACAGATGATAACAATAACTGGTTCCTGCACGGCGTAAAGCGATTTATAACAAACGGCTGTGGTGAAATACTCTTGGTATTGGCGCGGAGTGAGCCGGAAATCTCAGATGGGCGTGGGCTGAGCTTATTCCTGGTAGAGCGTGGGCCGTGGGTAAAAATCCGCCGGCTGGAAGAAAAATTAGGTATTCACGGCAGCCCGACCTGTGAGATGTTTTTCGACAATGCACCGGCCAAACTCATCGGCGAGCGGCAACGCGGCCTGATTACCTATGTGATGAGATTAATGAACGGCGCTCGTATCGGTATCGCAGCTCAATCGGTGGGTATTGCAGAAGCTGCTTACCGAGTTGCCCGCGATTATGCGGCAAGCAGGAGACAGTTCGGCGTCGCTATCGAGAAGCTGCCTGCGGTGCGGGATATGCTAATAGATATGAAAATAGCAATCGAGGCCGGCAGATCGCTTTTGTATGAGACGTCGCTGGTTGTCGATACGCAAATAGGATTTGCCAAGCGTCTGGAGACGAATCCGCCTGAGGATAAAGAAAAAAATAAGCAGCTCAAAACCGACTCGCGAAAATATAAAAGAATGGTGGGGATGCTAACGCCGATGAGCAAATACTATTGCAGTGAGATGTGCAACAGGGTCGCTTATGGCGCTTTGCAGGTTCTCGGCGGAAGCGGTTATATGCAGGATTATGCATGCGAACGGCACGCCCGGGACGCCCGAATCACGACTATTTACGAAGGGACGAGCCAGCTGCAAATAGTGGCGGCGGTACGTGGTGTCTGCAGCGGCAAAGCGGAAAATGTCATTAACCGGCTTGCGCAGCAACAGTTCGACCCGCAATTACAAGACCTGCCGGAGAAACTTTCCGAGGGAACGCAGCATCTAAAAAACGCAATCGCCTTTGTAAAAGAGAACGGCAACGAGTATATGGACCTTTACGGCAGAGCGCTTGTCGATATAGCGATAGATTTGATTAACGGGTATCTGTTGTGCGGACAGGCCAGTACGAAAGTGGATATGCAGGTTAGCGTTGCAGATGGTTCATCCAACAATGGCGAAAAGATACCGATGAAAGAGCGAAAGGAGATGATTGCACGAAGATATATCACGAAAAATGCGCCGAAGATAACGGCTCTTGCAGAATTGATTTGCACGGGAGATAAATCTACATTTGCAGATTATGAAGCGGTGATAGGACCTGTACAGAGTGAATAAGGACAAGCAATGCTCCAAGTAGTAATTTTTGATTTCGACGGGGTAATAACAGATTCGGAGATTTTGCATCTTCGTGCCTTCAATCGGGTGTTGGCCCAATACGGCGTTGAAATTTCAACAAGAGATTACTACAAGGAGTATCTGGGCTTTACCGATTTTGATTGTTTTAAGGTCCTCATCAACAAAAAGATATTACACAAACCGGTGGGGGAGATAGAAAATCTTGTAAAGCAGAAAAATCAGATATTCGAGGAGCTGGCAAAGACCGAAGGCCAGATAATTGAAGGCGTCCGCGATTTTTTGCAGATTCTCAAAGACAATGATATAACAATGGCGATATGCTCAGGAGCACTACTGCCGGAAATTGAGCTTATATTAGAGCAGGCCCGGCTGCGCGATTTCTTCGAGGTGATAGTCTCCGCAGAGCAGGTAAAAAAAGGCAAGCCAAGCCCTGAGGGCTTTTTACTGGTTCTGCAAAAACTCAATCAAGGTCGACAAAATCCTATCGAGGCCAATCAATGTATTGCGATAGAAGATTCACACTGGGGTCTGCAAGCCGCCAAGTCGGCGGGGATGCACACAATAGCGGTAACAAATTCCTACGAGGCCGAGCAGCTGGCTATGGCTGAAAAAATCGTTGCCCGTCTGGATGAGTTAAGTATTGGCGATTTGCAACAGCTTTGTGCTTAAAGTATCTGTAAAAAGTTTTAGATAGTTATTACAAGCGAAGGCCTAATGGCTGCGTATTTCGTTTATCGGTTGCGCTGCTTGTTTCGTGTTTCGTTTACCGGTTGCGTCCTAATGACGATTTACGTTTGACGCAACCGTAACGAGTCGCGCAACCGCAACCTTTACCCGACGCAGGCGGAGTTTAGCGTAACCATTGCATTTATCTCTAAAAACTTTCCGACAATAGCTTAATACCTCGAACTCTTATTATTTTAACTGCATAATTCCCGGCCCGGCTATCTTGGCTTTTACCTTGCCGGTCTTCAAGTTATATTCAATCGCCTTAACAAGGGCACCGTTGAAAATGCAGGGCTGAGCTTCGCTTGCTTTAATTTTCATTATAGCTTTTTTATGGTCATAAAAGAGGCTGCCCCCTGCAAATTGATTCTGGTCGTCCTCAAAAGTGATCCCCCCCGAAGCGAACAATTTATCAAGCTCGTTCTGGCCGTCAGCAATTTGATAAAGCAGTGCTTCTACATGACCGGCTGTGGCTCGAACGGGCTGGCCGTATTCGCCATCGATAATAGGTACGTAACCAATATTTATTTTCCTTGTTTTCGCATCGACGATAATTTGATTTTTCCCTAAATCGTATTGCAAGCTGTCAAAATCTTCGAATAGCGCCCAACAGGGTCGGCGTAAGCTGAATCTTGCTGTTTGCTCTTGCGACCCCTGAGCAACGGCATTTGTGAACTTTATTACACCTGGGCCGGTAGCCACGAAGATTTGGTTGGCATCATCGAAATCAAATTGACGACACTTTAGCTCAACACCACTAAGCAATTTCTCGCCTTCGGATTTATCCGCCGTCCGTGTGGCGGATTTGACTGTTGACAGCCGAACCACACCGCCGCTTGCGGTCAGATGTTCTATTTGTGTGCCGTTACCTGTACCCTGTGGGGTGAGATTTACCGTCAGTGTCGTTGCAGAAAGGTTGTATTTCTGCTCGATGTTCGGGTATTCTTTGGTCATCGAACATAGACAACCGCCATCAAAGATAACCTGCTGGGAATCGAGCAAATATTTGGTTTGTTTTTGAGCGGTTATCACTACGGGCACCGGTGGTGTTGAGCTATTAGCTTCTGTTACATCATCAGCGTAAAATGTAAGTTCAGTCGGGCCAGCGGCAACAATGTCGTTTGTAGAGGCGCTATAGTCAATTTGTTCAGCGATAAACTTGGTACGCCGGCTAAGGTCATTGTGGTCCTCAGCAGAGTCGAGCGGAGAAACGACGACTTCAGCTCCGCCACTTGCGGTGAAATGTTCGATGCCGCCTGTCGAAGCAAC
>CAZUPG010000199.1:0-4050 GCA_964622085.1 uncultured Pirellulales bacterium
CAGGCTCACCATCCCGAGCGGAGTCGAGGGAAGGATTCGTCTTCGTGTTGACATTATTTACGTCGATAATACTGGCGACTTTGATTATAGGATTCCTGAACATGACAGCGATAGACCTGAACTTGTTTAAAAATCATATGTGTAGTCTGCAGGCCTACTACATCGCAGAAGCCGGAGTTGCCGATGCGATAGACCAGATTCGAGCACAAGGCACGCTTACAACTATTGGTTGGGAAAATGATTTTCCTGCAGCGCCGGATAAATACAGCGTTTTTGTAACACAGGGTTCGACCACGGTTATAAATTCTATGGGGCTTGCAGCAACCTCTAACTTTAGCAGAGAGTTGGAGGTGACAGTAAATGTGACCGGCAGCTCAGCGCCATACAAGGTGCGAATTAATAAGTGGGAGGAGAAAATAGCACAATGAATCGCGATAAATTTATACTGGGAATACACATAGATAACGATTTTCTAAATATCGTTCACCTGGGACAGACCGCAAACGGCCTGCAGGTTCATAACTGGACTGTCGAGCATTTAGATGCAGGCATTGTTAAAGACGGCCTGATTATTGATGGGCAGCCAGTCACACAAAAAATCCGTAACTTTGTCAAAGCTGATAAGCTAAAACCCCGTAAAGCGGTAATGTCGCTATCGTGTTCATCTGTAAGGCTAAAACCTTCTGAATTCCCAGCACAGACAGCTGAGCAATTGCAAAAACAGGTTGAAGACCAAGTGGGAAAGTATGGCCTGTTTGGAGGCCAGGAGGTCGTTTTTGACTATTGTGTATTTGAGAAAAAAGCTCAATCTTCCAACAAGCAGACAGTCCTCCAGGCGGTTACCACCAGACAAATAAGCGATGCTTGCCTGTCAGTTGCGCAAAGAAGCGGGCTGGATTTAGTGAGAATTGAGCCTGTAGTTTTGCCAATTATAAAGCTGGTTCTTAATAAACAAGCTGCGGATTCCCAGACCGTTTCTCTGCTTTTGGTTCTGGACTCAGCTTCAGCCAATTTAAGTGTTTTCAAAAATGGTCTGCCTCAACTCTGTCAGAATTTAAGTATTGGTACGAAAGATTTATCACAAGATAAAGACAGTATTACTCGCTTGACGGAACAGACGAAACCGGTTTTGGAGTTTGCACACTCGCTTGCCGACTCACAAGGGCTTGTGCTGAGAATCGTAGCGGCCTGCGATAGCGAAAAGCTGGGGACAATTGTCAGCCAAATAAGACAAAGTTTAAGTGATGTGACTGTTGAGCAAATAGACTGCTCCCAGGTCGCAAAAGAGTTTGACGTTCAAGGCACCGATGGGGGGGATGTGCCCATTTTTGCACTAACTTCGGCCCTGACGGCCTTTGGTGTCTGTGAATTTTCCGGGCAGTTAAACCTTATATCACAAGAGTCGCTTACTGTGCAAAGAACCCAGAAGGAAATGTCACTTACAGCAAAAGCAATCGTAGCAGTAATTTTGCTGTCTCTCGCGGCTTTGGTGCCGCTAAAAATGAAAATAAAAAGTGTCGAAGCTGCCTCAGTTGAGATAGAAGCGAAAGTAACAGAAACCATCCCAATGAGGGAGAAAATTACTGCGTTGAAGAAACAGATTAAAGGACTGAAAGAAAAACAATCAGCATATGCCGTGGCCGGCAAAAAGTTAATTGATATACCGTGGCCGAAGGCCCTGCAGGTTATAGGTGATACGGTGCCGGATAAGGTAAGGATAGTTGATATTTCAACGACCGATTCAGGAGATTTCACACTGCTTGGAGAAGCTTTGGCTGAAAGATACGTTTACAGATTTGTAAAAGAATTGCAGAACGACGAATTTGTCGAAAGTGCTAAAGTAGAAGAAATCGAATACGACGACAACAGTACCACAAATATTGTTGATTATAAAGTCACTTGCAAAATTAGGTTACCAGAAAGCGATTTATGATCATAGATAAACTAACAAAACTTGATGAGCCTAAACGGAAGACAGTTGCTGTTTTGGTGGTGCTGGTTGTGGGTTGTGTTTGCTACTTTGCAATAACCAGAGACTCTGTTGTGAAATTGTGGGCAGCCAAAGCAAATTATGCTGGTGTCCAGGCAGCATACATCGAGACCGAAAATCAACAAACCAATTTCCTTAATTTGCAAAAACAGCTCAAGGAAAAAGAAAAGCAGTTTCAAGACGTCCAACAGCAGTGCTTCAGCAGTGCCAAGGCCGTGCGGTTCTTTGAAAATATAAATACTCTGGCGTTGGCCTACAACTTAAAGCCTATTTCAAGGATAATTTCCGAGCCGAAAAAGCTTAGTGATAACAAAGCAGATGACGAAAAGCCCAAGCCACAACAGCAATTCTTGAAAACTCAATCGGCAAAAATAACCGTCTCCGGAAATTATTTTGATATTGTTGATTTCGTGAACGAGCTTACGGACCGGCCGCAGAAAGTTTGCATAACAAATTTGCATATGGCTTTAGATGCAGGCGAGAAATTCAATCCGAAGGCATCGTTCAAAATTATTTTGATAATAGACTCATTCAAGGACGTGAGAGAATGAAACATTTACTATTTATAATAACTGTAATATTCATAACATTGGCGACTGCGGCATATTGCCCCGGCAAGGATACGCAAGACAAAAAAAATCCGTTCGGGCCCCTGGAAAAACCAACTGATCCAAAATCATCGGAAGTTTCAGAATTTGTTAATGAAAGCACTTCCCCGGTTCCTGAAGCCGAGAAGAAACTTACGACTGAAGTATTTAGATTAAACTTTGCCAATGCCACGGCAATAGAAAAAACCATTAGTAAACTTGTGTCCCGTGACGGAAGAGTGGGGATAGACGACCGGCTTAACAGTATAGTTGTGACCGACACTGAAACAGCCCTCGAGCAGATCCGCCAGGCCATCAGCAAGCTTGATACTAAAGCACCTCAGGTGATGATTGAAGCTTTGATAGTAAATGTCAAACTAACCGATGAATTAAAGATGGGTGTTGATTGGACTAAGCTGGGTGATTTAAAGAATTACTTCACCCAGGGACTTAATATCACCGGAAGTGCAAATCCGTACGGCAAGGTAACGTTTTCATCAACTCCCGGCAACTGGAATATACAAGGGCTGATAGATTTCGTTGAAACCAACAAGGACGTCAGAATACTCGCCAACCCCAAGGTGCTGGTGCTAAACAATCACACGGCAATTATCGATTCTGTAGAGGAAATACCTTATCGGGAACTCACCGAAACATCCGCAGGCGGTGCTATCGGAACAGTATCTTTCAAAGAGGCAGGAATTAAATTGGAAGTAACTCCCCAGATTACCAATGACGGCTACATTATTATGCACGTTAAGCCAGAACAAAGTGTCCAGACAGGGACATTTACGATTGAGAACAGCGAAACGCCGGTTGTTGAAACGCGGAGGACCGACACAACGCTGCGAGTCAAAGACGGCCAGACAATTATCATTGGCGGCCTTCGTAAAAGGCAGCCGAGCGTACAGGAAAGCAAAATACCGATTCTCGGCGATATTCCTCTGATAGGCGTGCTGTTTAGAAAGGTAGATACCGACCTGATAGAAAGTGAGCTCGGGGTCTTTATAACGCCGCACATTTATACCGACGGCGAATTGTCCGCCGAGGAGTTGAAACTAATCGAAAAAGGTAAGGAAAAGAGATCCCTGTATGAAGCCAGCGATTTGCTGAGATTGCAGCCGAAAGATAGGAAAAATCGCTGATGCTTTGAGAGTATTTTATGTTATCCACAGTATTTAAAGACAAAACAAAGGTAAGAAAAATCCTGGTGGTTGATGATGAGCCGGGTGAGATTATGGTCGTAAGCAAGTTTCTCAAGCACAACGGCTATGACGTCATAACTGCCAGTGATGGCCTCGAGTGCATTGCCAAAGCAGAAAATGAGCTCCCTGACCTTATTCTGCTCGACAACAAAATGCCGAATATGGATGGACCGACAGCTTTGGTAAAACTTCAGGCCTCGAAAGAAACAAAGGATATTCCGGTAATAATGGTTACAGCCTTTTCGGATGAGAAAAATATCGCAATTGC
>CAZUPG010000200.1:0-4047 GCA_964622085.1 uncultured Pirellulales bacterium
CATAAATCTGGAAAAGTTCCGGGTGCAAAGGTCTTTGAAATAAACTGAAGGTCAACTCTTCAATAGCTACGTTGATTTGTGGTAATTCCATAACAGCAATCCCAAGACAAAACATAAACTCTCGTATTTCCCGTTATTATACAAAAATTGCAGCACCTTTTCAAGTGCAATATCAGTATTGATAAGGCCGAATCTAACGCTTATAGGACGATTATTTTGCAAGCCACGCAACATAAAAGAGTAACAGCAGAAAAGTTTTTTGAAAAAAATTCAAAAAAGCGCAGGCAAAGGCTTGATTTCACTACTGGAAAAAGGCAGCGTTGATAATGGTGGCAAGAATATCGTAGAAGGCATGGGTACCGGCTGTGATTCCGAAACCACGAATTGCAAAAAGAGCCGCAAAATAAATACCTGCAACCGTGCGAAAGCTGAACTCGGTCCAGTCAAACGGAACACTTGAGGACAATTGCCCATTTACGAAAACTATATGATGATGTGCGCTAAATAATGCCGCTGAAACAAGAACAGATAATATAATCGAGGTTGTATGCTTCAGCCGTAGAAAATCTTGAAACAGCAGCATCAAAATACCAATCAAAATCAATCGAAAAACAAGTTCTTCATAAATCCCGGCTCCTATACCAGTAACGATGTCAGCCAGCAGAGATGCACTTTTCACCCCCTTTGTAGCTTCCAACAACAGACCGCCCCCCGCCGTTTTGCTTCGCCTGCCCCCGTTTCTGTCTTCGACAGAAGACACGGAGGAGGCACGCAAAAACGAAGCAGCGGGGGTATCCGAGGAGCAGTTCAGTATGGCTTCACTGTGTATTTGTTCTGCTTTATCGAACCAGGCAATATCGCTTTGTGGTTGAGAAGGACTGCTTAAAAACATACTCAACACGATTAACGGTATTGCAAGCAGAATGCACTCGATGGCCATCGGCCAAATGTCACCCAGGCTGAAATACCAGCGTTTTCGTGACACTAACTGCAGGGCCAGCAAAATCGCCACAACCGCCAGGGGAGGTGCCATCCAGGCCAGCTTGCTTGTTGTGCCAAGTAAATTCTGCAGCCATACAAACGCTACCACGCGAACCTGCGTCTGGTTCAGCACATCAGTATTGATAAAAATTGTCCCCAGCTCATAGAAAACAATGAATGGTAATAGAAAAACTATAGCGTAAATCGATCTGCTCGTGCGCTCCAGATAGGAATCCTGCGTAAAATTAAACAGTTGATTTGTGCTGTGCTTGAATGTATCTTTCATTCTTTGTGTTATTCTTGGCTTTATAACTCTTTGTTTCTCTTTGTCCTTAACACTCAAAAAATCTATTGACCAATTAGAGTAAATTTGTCAGAGTTTACTTCAAGTTAGGTGAAATTACAATAGTCAAAATTTGCTTACTGTTAGAACGACAATATCGCAATGATAGGCGAGCAGTTAACCGAGATTTATCAATTGCTTTTCGAGCGATTTGGCCCTCAGCACTGGTGGCCCGGCGATACTCAATTTGAGATAATCACTGGTGCCATCCTGACTCAGAATACCAGCTGGGCTAATGTCGAAAAAGCAATAGCCAATCTGAAATCCGCCGACCTGCTATCTCCGGAAAAACTTTATCATATTGACGTTTCGCAGCTTGCAGAGCTTATCAGGCCGGCCGGCTATTACAATATAAAAGCAAAACGGCTGAAAAACTTTACGAACTGGCTCTTTGAAAATTACGATGGGAAGCTCTCAAATCTTCAAGGCCTTGACACTGAGCAGTTACGGACGGAACTTTTATCTGTAAAAGGTATTGGCCGAGAAACCGCTGATTCGATATTACTTTATGCTCTCGACAGACCTGTTTTTGTTGTGGATGCTTATACCGCTCGGGTTGCCTTTCGCCACGAGCTAATCGAGCCGGATGCCGATTACGAACAACTGCGTGATTTATTCCAGTCGAATCTGCCGCAGTCCACAGGATGCCTTACGGCAGATACCAAATTGTTTAACGAATACCACGCATTGCTGGTAAAAGTGGGCAAAGAATTCTGCAGACCAAAGGCCCGATGCCACGGCTGCCCGCTCGCCCCGTTAGATAGCAACAAAAGGGAATAATATTCAAACCAGTTAGATAACAACTTATCTAACGGGGCGAGAAAAACTGCCGCATACAGTCAACCTCGAATATTTCTAACGCTCACGGAGCGCCAAGCCAGACCATCAAGCGTTATGGTTTTGCCTCCGCTATTCCTTAATAGCAAAATTCTTCTTGCAAGAAAATTTCTGTTCTTTATATTACGAACGTGGTATTCGCGGTAATGCCGCTGGTTAAGTGAATTTCTTAAGACAATTGAAAGGGAAGATAATGGAGCTTATTAGCTTGGCCTGTACTAATAATGGATCAGATATGGCCCCTGTATTTGGAATCCTGTTCGTTGCGTTCGTGATATTTGTGGCATTGATAGCGACTATTATAAAGATTTTAATTATCTGCAAGATTTTTTCCAAGGCCGGTTATTGCTGGGCGCTTGGTCTGTTAATGCTCGTACCCATTGCGAATATCATTATGGGTTTCTACCTTGCTTTTGCTGACTGGCCGATTCAAAAGGAACTACGCCAGCTAAAACAGCAGCAAAAATCGTAAGTTAAAACACAAGTTATCGAATAATGGAAGGACGTGTATTATGACAGTTGAACGACCGGACAGAGTAAGTGTAATCGACCCTATAACACCCGCTATAGACAGGGCAAAAACAATGCTTTTCAAACCCTTCGACCTGAAGAGGTGGTTTGTTATTGGCTTTTGCGCCTGGCTGGCATACCTTGGAACGGGTGCTGGAGGAGGTGGTGGTGGGTCAAATTTCAACATCCACCACGGAAAAGACCGGGATGCTCAAATAGGAGAGGCCCTAAACGAAGCAAAAGAATTTATTGTAGATAATCTTCACTGGATTATTCCAGTTGCCATAGTTGCGGTTGTAGTTGGAATAATTTTATGGCTTGTTATTACCTGGCTCAACAGCCGGGGTAGATTTATGTTCCTGCACTGCGTTGCCCAAAACAAAGCAGAAGTCAAAAATCCCTGGCATAAGCTCAAAAAGCATGCCAACAACCTTTTTTTGTTCAGAATTGTGCTTTGGTTAATAGGTTTAGTGGCGGTTGGTTTACCCGTACTCGGAATGGTTTTTCTTATTATTATGGCAGTAAGCAAAACCGGTTTGCACATATTTTCTATTCCCGGAATCGTGATACTCGGCCTGGTCACTTTTATTATCTCGATAGCGTTATTCCTAGTGAGGAAATTCACGATGGATTTTGTTGTGCCGATTATGTTCTTGCGAACATCGAGCAGCATAGCAGGATGGAGTGAATTCCTGACCATTCTCTCAGCTAACAAACTTCGCTTTGCTCTGTACCTGCTTTTTCAAATTGCAATAGCGATGGCGATTGGCGCTGTTATTGTTATTGGCTGCTGTATCGGATGTTGCTTGTGCTGTGTAAGTGCTCTGTTGTTCGTTCCATACATCGGCACAGTTATCTTATTGCCTTTGTTGGTTTTCAAACGTTCTTATTCTCTATACTACTTGCAGCAGTTTGGTCCTGAGTTTGATGTCTTTACCCCGCGCCCTTAGAATAACAAAGGTTATCTTTTATCCAATTTCTTCGTCGAGCCAGCCGAGCAGCTCTTTCACCTCGTCGAGGGTAATATCACCCATATGGGCGATTCTGAAAGTCTCTTCTTTTAGTTTGCCGTAGCCATTTCCAAAAATGGTATTATGTTTTTGCTGTATCGCGTTGATTGTCTCTGCAACGTTAATACCCCCTGCTCCTTGCTTCCGCAAGGAAGCTGCAGGGGTATTTTTTATTGTTGTCAGAGTATTTGAGGCATATTTTTCTTCGCAGAAAAGGGCAAATCGTTTCTTCGCCCAGCTCCTCGCATATTCGCCCATTTTCTTGTGCCTTTCCCATACATTTTCCATACCCTCTTTGAGCAGCTTTTCGCACTGGTAGTTCAGGGCCATAATATGTGGAATAACGGGTGTAGTAGGCGTCTGATT
>CAZUPG010000201.1:0-4041 GCA_964622085.1 uncultured Pirellulales bacterium
CGAATAAAGTCACGCTCCAGCTGCTCTACAAAACTCAATAGATACGACGCAATAGTTATCGGCTGGGCACGCTGCAGGTGCGTATAACCGGGTATTACACCTTCTGCATACTTTTCAGCGAGCTTAACAAACGCCTTTTGAAGCAGTGTAATTTTCACCTGCAAGGTTTCGACTTCGTCCCTCATCCAGAGCCGAATATCGGTTGTAACCTGGTCATTGCGGCTTCTGCCGGTGTGCAGTTTTTTGCCCGCTTCGCCGACTTTAGCTACCAGTGCCGCCTCGATTGCCATATGAATATCTTCATACGTTTTATCGAATTTGAACCGACCTTCTGCAATCTCCTGTGATATTTCGATAAGCCCATCTTTAATCTGCTTCGATTCGTCTCTGGTAATCAGCTTTTGTTCAGCTAACATCTGGGCATGAGCAATCGAGCCGACAATATCGTACTTATAAAGACGCTTATCGATAGACAGCGACTCTACGAAATTAACGGTAAGCTCATCCGGCTCAGAAACTAATCGCTTTTCCCAATCCCTCGACCTCGCTCGGGATGGTGAGCCTGCCTGCCCTGAGGAAGTCGAACGGGTCGAACCACTCTTTTCTGCTTTGGCCATTTTATTTACTCCAATACTACTCTGCGAAGTGCCTACTCCGCCGAAGTAGCTTCGGCTACGAAGGCTGGAAGCGTTGCTCCTTCGCTACGAAGCACGAGTCCACTCTCTATAGGGTGGGGCTTGCCCCACCCTCATCTTATCGGTGGGCTAAAGCCCACCCTACCAACTACTACGAAGAACGAAAAATAAATGTACTCTACCCCATTAGATATTGAACTACCCTGTTATCTAATAGGGTTTACTATAAATGATACGGTTGCCATCCCATAATGTCAACTATAGACATCATTCCGAGCCAAAGCAAATATCTTGCTGTCATTTTCAATACGTTGAAGCCCTACGACAAAAGGTCGAGACTTCCTGACTCAATGCCTAAATATATCGCTCTTTGAAAAGGTACCATTTGCCCCCTACTAAAATTCAGTGCATTGTGGTGTATTTTGATGTGAAAATGAGCAAGACTCCAGCCTTGTTTACATCTTAACTATGCGCAATAAAAAAAGCTGATAGCCCTCATTGGCTATCAGCTTCTCCTTCTCCATTGCCCCGCTTATCTAATCTAATAATCGCAGCTCTTTGCAACCACTTCTCACAAAGGTAAAAAACGGTTTATTGCTTTTCAAAGGCAACGGCAACGCCAACCTGAGCGTCTTTGAGTATATTTTTACGGTCAACCCTAACCACTTTACCGTTCTTAATACGAGCAAATTGCCCTTTTTCCTTTGCTAAAACGGCTGTTCGCGGAAAATTAATTTCCAAAATATGACCTGGCCTAACAGGCATCGTCATAGGAACTCTAATAAAAACGCCATTTTTACTGATATTGGCACTTTGGCCGTTAAAAAATCTATTTGCCTCAGGCATCCAAACGCTAACCGGCCAAGAAATGCTGTTTCGAGTCTCCTTACGCTGCTCAATTAAGGTCTCCATAATACAAATCTCCTTTCCGTTCTCTGTAGTGCCTACTCCGCACCGAAGCGGCTGCGAAGGCCGGAACTACGAAGGACGAATGAAATACCATTCCTTTGACTAATGGAGTTATCGGTAATGTTAAACTGGACAGATTAGCGTAATTAGGTAAAATAATTGGCTTTCTAAAATTATTTTTTCTCCTTCTTTATATCACTGTATTCTCACCTCTTTTATCGGGCTTTTCTTTCCTGCTACGGCTCGGCCTTCGCCGGGACGAGCTTACTATCAAATCAGCAAAAAACTCTCAACCAAGACCTGCTATTCAACAAAATCTGCCCCCATTCAGCAGCTGCCATATTACCAATCAATTAAGACTTTAAGCAAAAAAGCCAAAATTGCCGCAAAATATCAGGTGAGTTATCTTGCGATTTTGGTCTGTTTGATGTACCTTTATAAGCTCAATGGAGACAAAAGTCGTAAAAGTTAACCCTGAAAAGATTGATTCGGCAAAAATCAAGGAAGCTGCAGCAGTGGTTGACGCCGGTGGACTGGTGGCATTTCCCACTGAAACCGTTTATGGAATTGCCAGCAGAGTTGAAACTACCTCGTTAGCCAGGCTCAAAAACCTCAAGGGCAGAGACCCTGAAAAACACTATACATTGCATATAGGCGAAAAAAGTAAAGTTAGAAAATACGTTCCAACTTTAGGATTAAGAGCCAAAAAACTAATCGACAAGGCCTGGCCCGGACCCTTGACGATAGTCTTTGAATTAGACCGTAAGGACATTGACAAACAACAAAAAAAACTCAAAAGGGGAGTTTTTGAAGGCCTGTATAAAGATAATTCCATAGGTATTCGCTGTCCTGACAACGCCATAGCTTCAATGCTGCTGCAAGAGACGAGCAATCCTGTGATTGCACCAAGCGCAAATATAACAGGCCAAAAGCCAACAGCAGAGCCGGAGGAGGTTCTTGCTCAATTCTCAGGTCAAATCCAGATGCTGCTGGATGGTGGGCCTTGCAAATATAAAAAAAGCAGTACCGTTGTGAAGATAGGCAAAAAAGGCCTGGAAATTATAAGGCCTGGCGTATATTCCCAGGCAGAATTACAAGCAATGTCGGAGGTTAAATTTCTATTTGTTTGTACGGGAAATATCTGCCGAAGCCCTATGGCGGTAGGAATATTTCGCAAATATTTGGCAAAAAATTTGAAATGCGAGGTTGACCAACTTGAAAAAATGGGTTATAAAGTAGTTTCTGCTGGCATCTTGGAGATGGATGGTTCGCCGGCAAGTGCAGAAGCGATAGCAGCTTGTGCAGCTAAGGGAATTGATATAAAAGCTCATAAGAGCCAAACATTGTCTAGGCAGCTCATCAAAGAGAGCGATTTTATATATGCGATGGGCAGGGTTCATTGCGAGCGAATTGTTACTCTTAGCTCTAAGTCAGCAAATAGATGCGTGCTGTTAGCAGAAAATGAAGAAGTTCCTGACCCAATTGGCTGGTCGCAGGAGTTTTACAACAATTGTGCCGAATTGATTGAAAGAGCAGTAAAAAAAAGAATTAGTGAGCTTGTGTTATGAAAATAGCAGTTGCGAGTGACCATCGCGGTTTTGCGGCCAAACAGCAAATCAAGTCAATATTGACTCAGCTGGGCCATGATTACATCGACTTTGGCACCAACGACAGTAATCCCGTTGATTATCCCGACCATGCATACTCAGCGGCAACGGCGGTAGCGAAAAAACAAGCCGACAGAGGTATTTTAATCTGCGCAACCGGGCTGGGAATGAGTATAGCGGCAAACAAAATAAAGGGAATCAGAGCCGTGTTGTGCCATGACGAGCTAAGTGCACAGGTTTCACGCGACCACAACAATGCAAATGTGCTTTGTATATCAGGCGACCAAGTTAACGAGGTATTACTGCGAAAAATGGTCGAGGTCTGGCTCAATACCGATTTCTCCGGCGGCAGACACGAAAGAAGGGTCAGGAAAATAGCAGCTATCGAAGAAGGCAAAGACCCAAGAGAAGTTAAGAACGGCTGAACTATATTTGTGGCACCTGGCTCATAGCCAGCGAAGTAAACCCCGTTAGTCATAGGGACCCCTTGCGGAGAAAGCTCGGGTGGGGCTTTTAACCCGCCTACGGCGGGTAAATCCTACCGGCGCTATGTATTTTTTACCTTCTTTCCAACAGGGCAAAATCGGGGGCTAAGGACTAAAGGCAAATCAAACTTTAGCAGGCACAGGCCTGGATTTCGTCGGGGCAGCCCTGGTAGCTTTTATCTGGGCTTTACTGATGCGGGCTTTGCCGCGACGACTTGTCCGGCGTAGCTTTAGCGAAGGCAGATTGTTTACGAAATTATTGCCTATCGAACGCAACTTTTTATATCTATTCTCAAGCAAATTATCAATCCTTGTGCGATTGAGGTCGCGTAGTGTTCTGACAATATACGTCTCGACATTATAAACGGTGTCGTGAACGTTGCGATGTGCGCCGCCGAGCGGTTC
>CAZUPG010000202.1:0-4023 GCA_964622085.1 uncultured Pirellulales bacterium
CCGATAGCGGCGGCACTTTTAATTGCAGGCAGATATCCTGCACCCACCTGAGTCCGTCAGCCGCCTTTGCCGTGACATTGCCGGTCAAAAGTTGCGCTATCTGGTCATAGCGGTCTAATGCTGGTGAGCTGCCAGCGCGGCTCTGCAACGCCTGAATGTTGGCCTGCATAACAAACGGCAACAGCCGAGCGCATATCACCCCGTGAGGTGCGCAAATCATACCGCCTAATGGGCCTGCAAAACCGTGGACGGCACCCAACCCGGCGTTGGTCAGGGCTAATCCGCTAAACAAACTCGCCAGTGACATATCTTGCCGGGCATCTTGGCCGCTGCCATCTTCATAAGCTGCCAACAGGGAACGGCCAGCCCTTTTCAATCCCTCACGGCAGATTCCATCTGTCATCGGATTTGCCTTATTCGAAACGAATGCCTCCATAAGCTGAGTGAGCGCATCCAAGCCGGTGCTGGCGGTTACGGGTGGCGGCATCGAATAGGTCATTTCCGGGTCAACCACTGCCAGGCGGGGCAGCATCATTGGACTTCGCATACTTACCTTGACTTTATGCTCAGGTACGCCAAGTACCGCATTTCGCGTAACCTCAGCGCCTGTTCCAGCTGTAGTTGGTATCGCAATATAGGGTACTGGGCTTTGAGTTATTGGCCTGCCGAGACCCACAACCTCCAGATAATCCTCCAATTGGCCGGTGTTTATCAGCATCGCTGCAACTACTTTACCGGTATCGAGGACGCTGCCACCGCCGAAGCCGATAACCAAATCGCTGTTTGCCTGGCGGGCCTGGTCAACGGCCTGTTTTACTATGGTCGTTGTCGGCTCAGAAGCAACGCTGAATATAGAATACTCAATTGCGTGTTTATTGAGCTGTTCAAGAAGCGGCTCAGCACGTTCGATGGTACGACCTGTAACAACAAAGGCACGTTTTCCTCGCAGCCCCGTCTTGCGACGAGAGTCGCTGGGGCCTGCCATCTTTGCTGCCAATGGCGCAACCTCCTGAATTGTCCCGGTACCAAAAATAATTCGCGTAGCGGTCGCAAATTCAAATCTCATAACAACTCTCACTCAAAGCAAATCTCGTCTGCTAACCCCAGCCATTATTATCAGGAAACACATTGTTGTATTTAATACTGCTGCGTGGTTCAGCCATCATATCCGCCACGGTATCGCGCCATTTCTGATAATGTGCTGTCTCTTTGTGCCTGGCTGGGTCATCTTTTGTGCGATAGACCTCAACCAGCACAAAGCGTGTCAGGTCATCCTGCTGCTGGAGGACATCGAATCGAGCAATGCCAGGCTCCTGCACGCTGCTGTGAGCATTTTCAAGGGTGGCGGTCTCGAAGGATTCGAGCTGGTCAGGTTTAACATGGACAAAAACATTTACTATAAACATAATACTCCCCTTACAGTTTCCAATGCTACCCTGCGAAGTAGCTCCGCTACGTAGCACGAGCATTCAATCTGCCTTGTAGAAAACATCAGAACAAAGCTCGTCATTGTGAGGAGCAACTTGTCCTCCGTAGCCTTGGCGAAGGAGGAAGCGACGAAGCAATCTAAAACGTGACAAATTGAGATTGCCATACCGCACCAATTGAGCTTTGGCTCACGGCGAATTGGTACGGGACAAGGCAGGTCTCGCAAGACACCCGAGAGTCGAGCATTCAGAATCCGGCTAAAACTCTTCGCCACCGTCATATTCTTCCGTCTCTTCGGATGGCTCTTCACTCGGCTGTTGCTCTATTTGTTCGGCCTGCTCTTCGAAATGCTGGATAGCTGCCTGTAGCTCTTTGTTTTCCTGCTCAAGCCGCTGGATTGTCTCTGTTTTTTCTTTCAACTGGGCTTTTAGATTCTTAACCTCCGCCTTTGCCTCTTTTGCCTCTTTTGCCTGCTCAGCTGCGGCTTTTAATTGCTTTGTAAGTTCGTCAATCCGGCCTTGTAATAGTTCTCGATTTTGGGGGGCATCAGCAAGTGCTTCCTTTGTACTTGATAGGGCTTCTAAAATTGTGGCCACATTTTCCTGCATCCGGTCTCTTTCGTTTCGAGCTTGCTCCAGCAGTGCATTTGTCTTTGCCAGCTGAGCTTTTGCCTTTTCCAGTTCGGTACGCGCCTCGTCCCTTTCTTTCGCTGCCTTGCTGCAACCTGCTAATACTGCCAGACAAATTGATAACAGTACCAGCTTGGAGATAATTTTGGCTTTTTTCATCGTCAATTCCTTTAATTGCATGAAAAAAATGTTATTCGAAAATCTTGCTCCACTTTCTCCGGGTTCTACTTTCCCAATCTCGCTTATGATATACGAAACTGACTATCAAAGGCAGCACGCTGGTTGCCTCTGCAAAAACCATCTGCTCATATACATTGTCCACCTTGCCCCAGGAACGGGCCTCTCTGAATGTAGAACCTGAACAGCCGCCATCCCTGACATCGGCAGCAGTAATCTGCACGCCGTATTTGTGCATTTTAGAGGGCTTGCCAAGTATTTCAGCGCAAATGACCGTGTCCTGTGCGAAATTCTTTGGTACTCCGCCACCAATAATAAATAATCCTGAAACCGGGGATTTAATTTTGATTTCGGTCAGCTCTCTGAAATCCTTAACCGAGTCTATGCTAACATAGCTGTTCTGCCTTTGAGACTGATGTTTTACCAAACCGAAGCCGGCGCTGGAATCTGAAAAAGCAGGGCAAAATATTGGAACGTCATTTTCATAGGCCAATTGTACTAAAGAATCCGGCTTCTTTGCATTTTCAACAAGATATTTACCCATTTTCTTAATGAACTTTCTCGAGGAATAGCAGCCCGGCTCAAGCGAATCGGCTATTTCTCTGACCGTATCATCACAAATCTGCAGCTGCTCCTCATCGATAAAAGTGTCATATATTCTGTCTATATAAAGCTCCCTTAGCTTTTTGTCATCGACAGAGGCGCTGCCTTTGTAATGCCTGAAGCCCAACGCCTCAAAGAAATCCATATCGACTACCGCCGCTCCCGTAGCAACGACGACATCGGCCATATTATGCTTGACCATATCTGCATAGACCTGCATACATCCGGCTGCACCGGTGCTGCCCGCTATACACAAGATAATTGTGCACCCGTCGTCGTTTACCATCATATTAAAAATCTCGGCAGCTCTTGCAGTATATCCCGCTGAAAATGACAAACCTCAGAAGCTATCGATTACAGCAGTCGAATCGAAAGACTTGATATCGATATGCTCGACAGGGTCTTTAAGAAAATCCTTTTTTTCCATTTCCATCCCTGAATTTGTAGCTTAGCAATTTGTAGATAAGTTTTGCAGCCATAAAATCCGGTGCCTTATTTCTTTCATCCGGACATAGTTCAACAACATCAAAGCCCACAACATCTCTTTGCTCGAAAACGAGCTTCAAAAATCCCAGCACTTCATACCACAATAGTCCGCCCGGTTCCGGTGTCCCTGTCGAAGGCATTATAGACGGGTCAAAGACATCAACGTCGATGGTTACGTAAACTCTGTCGGACAATTTTGAAACGGCCTGTGCAACCCAGTCTTTATTATTATAAGTATCCTTCGCAAAAAAGATACTATCGGGATTTACAAACTGCTTTTCCGCTGAGTCCATACTCCTGATACCCACCTGTACAACAGGGCAAAGCTCTCTGGCCCTGGCCATAACGCAGGCATGATTATATTTTGAGCCGTTGTACTGCTGTCTTAAATCGGAATGGGCGTCAAGCTGCAAAACGGTAAGTCCCGGGTAAGCACGATAATAGGCCTTGACCGCACCTATACTAATCGAGTGCTCACCTCCTATAACGACGACAAATTTGCCCTGCTCAATATAAGTTTGAAGCTCCTGTTCAATCGCTTCAACCACTTCAGAGACAGGAGCATCGGTTTCTATAATACTATCTGTAAAAATACCTTTTTTATAGACCTCAGAATCGGTCTCTATGTCGTACAGCTCCATATTCCCTGATGCTTCGATTATAGCTTCGGGGCCTTTATCTGCGCCTTTGTTCCACGTGC
>CAZUPG010000203.1:0-4003 GCA_964622085.1 uncultured Pirellulales bacterium
CCGATTACGCAGAACATAACGATGTGTTTATATGGATTACCATCGCTGGTGTCATCTTGTTTATTTTTAGCTTTATGAATGCTGGGTTGAATGCGGCAAGGAAATTTAAAATACAAGTACCGATATACGGGCTGGCTACAACTGTTTGTGCTGGTTTTTCGCTGTGGTTGATTCCTTATTATGGTATGATAGGGGCGGTTTGGGCTATTATTGCCTGTTATGGTTTTGGTTTGCTGGGTTGCACCGTTTTTGTAGTTAGGGCTATAAAAGAAAGAGCTTCGCAAAAAGCAGTTAAAGATATTCCAGATGCAACCGGATAAATAACGAGGAACTTTTTAAAATATTTGCGAGTGGAAACAGGAATTGAGCATGAGTGATACTGATAAGAATACAAATAAGCAGATTAGGCAGACAGGGAATACGAAAAAAAGATTTTTGGCACGTTTGGCAAGAGCAAAAGGTTCCAGACTGCTCGTTTCCAGAGCTTTCGACCAGCGAGTCAGAAGGTTTATACAGCGTTTTTTATCTCTCGATGAATATGACCGCGAAAACTGGCTGACGAGCGATACATACGCCGATGCTGAGGAGGTTTCAAGTTACCCGGGAAAAGTTGACGTGAGACTCGGTATCGTTAAGGAGTTTACACGTCTTCATAGGCATTATACCGGAGCGTGTCGCGAATTGGGCGTGCCGTATAAGGTTGTGGATATATCCGGGCCTGACTGGATAGATGTAATTGAAAATTCCGGTTGTGATGCTTTTCTGGTTCGGCCCTCGGGGGAAATCACGGTCTGGAAACAGATGTACGATGAGCGATTCAAAATAATGGTTGAGGAACTGGGCAAGATTATTTATCCAACTTATGACGAACTATGGATGTATGAAAGCAAGCGCCGAATGTACTACTGGCTTAAAGCTAATAAGGTTCCCCATGCCAAGACCTGGGTCTTTTATGACCGGCAGGAAGCATTGGAATTTGCGAAGCAAACGGAATTGCCGATTGTTTACAAGGCTAACTTCGGTGCAGGGGCTTATGGTGTTAAGATTTTCCGAAATCGTTCAAGGCTGTTGCGTTTTGTAAACCGATGTTTCAGTAAGGGATTTATTATAGGTAGAGACATACGAGATAAACAGTGGGGGTCTGTGCTGTTCCAGGAATACCTGCCGGATATTGCCGAATGGCGAATTGTTCGGCTGGGTAAATCATATTTTGGCCACCAAAAACTCAAGAAAGGGCAGTACCACAGCGGCTCCAAGAAAATTGGCTGGTACGCCCCGCCCAAAAACCTGTTAGACTTCGCTCGCGAGGTAGCGGAAAGAGGTGGGTTTAGCAGTATGAACCTGGACATATTCGAGACCGGCGATGGAAAATACCTTGTTAATGAATTGCAATCGGTGTTTGGGCAAAGTTCACTTCACCAGATGATAATAAACGGCAAGCCCGGTCGGTATATCTTCGATAATGCTGCTGGAACGTGGCGTTTCGAAGAAGGTAGCTTCTGTCGTAACAATATGTGCAATTTACGAGTGCAAGACCTTTTGGAAATATCAGGTAAATCGTTAGAAACTTGAGGAAAGGAAAAAACAAAATTTATTAAGAGGTGGTATTATGAAATTCGCAAGCGTCATTCTGTTAGTATTCAGTTTCTCAACCATCTGTTCTGGCTATTCGAGCGCAGATTTTAATGAAGATGGGATTGCTGATTTTCTCGACTTCTGTGTTTTTGCAAGTGAATGGTTAAAGGACCCGAATACGTTAGCAGACAATACTACAAGACGAAAAACAGGGGGGACAGCAACGTTTGTTGTTGCCTCTTCAGATGCGACGCCTAATACAAAGGTGAAGGCAGATTATGTGTGTGATGGCACAGCAGACCAAGTTCAGATACAGGCAGCCCTTGATGCCCTGCCAGCGACAGGGGGCAAGGTGTATTTGGCTGAAGGAAATTTTGTGCTTTCTGACCAGATTTCTATCACTTCTAAAACCGCACTTATTGGTGCAGGATTCTCAACTGTTTTGGATGCGACTGCTATAACTACTAAATCCGTCATAGTAAATAGTGATGTTGGAGGTGGAAATGAAAAAATCGAGTTACGTCATTTTACTATTAACGCCGGTGGTGCATCGGCAACTGCTTATGGTTCGGTAGATATTAGAAATACAGACCAGTTATTGATTTCTGATTTATATATAGTCAATGGTACGAGCGATGGAATTCTTATACGCAACGGCGTAACTCACGTTGATATTGGGAATATTATTCTCAAGGATATAAGCAGGCACAGCATATTTGTTGGATGGAGTTGTTCTTATATTAATATTCACAATATAATCAGCGAAAATCCAGGGTTGGAACATATCTGTCTCGAAACTTATGAAGGGGGTCCAGATGATTGGAATTATTATATTACTGTTAGCAACTGCGTAGGTAATAATGCTGGAAATAATGGATACTATACGGAGCACTGCAAATACGTTACGTGGACGAATTGTATTTCAGACATTTCGGTTAATCAGGGATTTCATACCACCGACTCCTACAATATTCATTACTCAAACTGTATGTCCAAGGATGCGGGAAGTGCTGGTTTTTGGGTTGCTCCCCAAACCTATGATGTTACAATAGACAGCTGTGTAGCGGAAGGAAGTGAAGTTGCAGGATATAGTTTTGAGGGAGTAGGAATAGTATTATCCAATTCAAGAGCGGCCGCTTCGGTTAGGCCGTTTGATATTTATCCTGTTGGATGGGGAACACCTTCGAGACAAAAAATAATCATAACGGGCAATCATTTCTACGACCAAACAAGTTTCTGCCGTGTGCGAGGGACTAACATTCTTATCTCCGGTAACTTATGGACGGAATCAGTAAGTCAGGGCAACAGCAGAGTAATATATGTACACAATGATGCTGATACCGTCAAGATACTAAATAACATCTTTGACATAACCACAAGCGGTTATGGCATTGGCAACTGGAATGGGAGTGCTACCAATGTAGAGATACGTGGAAACATAGGTGCAATTTTTATTACCGAAGATTATGGTACTGCGACTTTACTTAACGGAAGTACATCTATTGTGGTTAACCATAACATAGGACCTGCTCCTACAGAGGTGATAGTGACCCCAACTTCCAACTGGGGCAATATGACTGAATTTTGGGTTGATACTTTTACTGCTTCACAATTCACAATCCATGCCGACCAAGACCCTGGAGAGGATGTAACCTTCAATTGGCACGCTAAATGGAGATATTAACTATATGGCATATGAGAGTCTCTCTTCTGGAAATGTTAGGTAAATCGTTAGAAACTTTAGGAAAGGGAGAAATAAAATGACAGGCGTAACGGACAAGAAAAAGATAAGAAATACCCTCGGTTTGGCGGCTGTTATTGTTGCCGTTGGTTTGACTTTTTTGCTTACGGTGGTGCTGCCGTCCGGCGCAAATGGCAACCAGAACGACGCTAATGAGGTTGGGGTAAAAGGCACTTCCGTTGAAACAGCAGATAAGCCAATGATAATTTGGTATCAAACAGTTAGGCGTGACCCAAATGTCTTGCACCTGGTTTTGAAGAATGGCATCTTTACTCATGTGATGCTTGTGGAGGTACATCGGCTCGATAACTCCTATTTTTACCTTGAGCCCACTGTCGAGAGGGCGATCGATATATGCAAACGGAAAGGCGTAAAGGTTATCTGGACCCGCTGGTTGTATCCGGGATACCGGTTTGAAAAGTTCGATAACAAAGATGCTTTTGATGCGGCGTACTATACGCAGCAGATACGGCTGCTAAGAGAAGAGGCACGACAGATAGGGGCCGATTTTGTGGCTTCTGATGCTGAGCCCTGTGTTAAAGCTACAATGAAGGCATTTAAGCGGAGCGAACTTTCCAAGGATGATTTTGAGAGAATGACAAATGCAGTCAAAACAGCAGTAGAAATGGAAGGGCAGGTTGATTTTATATTACCTGCAGGGCACTATTATGACCGGCATATGTATAA
>CAZUPG010000204.1:0-3995 GCA_964622085.1 uncultured Pirellulales bacterium
TCCTGTTGCATCGGCCTCCAGTAGTGGTTTGAGATTATATCTGTCGGGGTAAAAAGATGCAAAGGATATTCGATGGTTCGACAAGCTCACCACAGGTTTGCGATTTCCGATTGGAGATTGCCACGGCCTACAAAGCAGGCCTCGCAATGACAATTCAAAATAGATTCTTCGCTGCGCTCAGAATGACAAACACCGGCACAGGTAAACAACCCACGCACCAAAGAACAAATTTTGGTACGGGGCAGGCAAACCCCGTCATTAAAATGTCGGGGCTAAACAGAACCCCCTAATAAATTAGGGGGCTAAACAAACCCCTTGCAGTGCAAAGAAAATGAAAACCCCTTGCGTTGCCCTTCGACCCTGCTCCCTTCGACTTTGCTCGGGACAGGCAGGACAGGCAAGGGGCTAACAAATTCCCGCCTTTGCGGGAATCCGACAAAATCAATTGCTCAAAACCTCTTTTTTGCTTACAATCAATGCGTTGTGTTGGAAAATTTAAAAAACATTCTGATAATAAAGCCCAGCTCACTCGGTGACATAGTTCTGGCTTTGCCGGCCCTCTCGGCCTTGCGCAGAAATTTCCCCGACTCGAAAATAAGCTGGCTCATCCGCTCTGAGTTTATACCGCTTCTAAAAAATCACCCTCACCTGACCGATATAATTCCTTTCGACCGTAAATATCTCGGCAAGGCCTGGTTTAATCCATGTGCATTTGCTCGGCTGGTGTCGCTTATTTCGCGGCTGCGTCGCAGCAAATTTGATGCTATATTCGACTTTCAGGGACTTTTCAGGACCGCCTCTTTGAGTTACCTATCCGGCTGCAGGCGGCGATTCGGAATGTCAAATGCCAGAGAGCTTGCCCACATCTTTTACACGCATAAAGTTGCCCAGGATCAGGATAGTACTCACCTGGTGGACTACTACCTGAAGATAATCCAGGCCGCTGGTGTTTCTGATACGAGCGTTCAGTTTATATTGCCAGAGGACCCTTTCGCTACAGATTCGGTTGGCAGATTACTGACGAATCATAAGATTGTTCCGAACAGTTTCGCAGTTTTTGTAACCGGCTCTGCGCATCCGGATAAGTGCTGGCCAATCGAACGTTTCGCAGCTTTGGCTGAGAAAATCTCATCAGTTCTCCGCTTGCCCATAATCGCTACAGGAACCGCATCCGAAGCAGAAGCAATAGAAAATTTGAAAAGGATTGCAAACATCCCGATAGTAAACCTTGCGGGTAGAACTTCCCTCGGCGAGCTGGTAACCCTGTTGAAAGCTGCCAGACTGGTAGTAAGTAATGATACCGGTCCCGGCCACATCGCCGCAACTCTGGGCAAGCCGCTGGTTTTGATATTCGGCCACTCAAACCCTGCCAGGGTTGCTCCTTATAGAAGGAACAATTGCATCGTGGCTGTTGAACCCCATTTGCGAGGCCTGACAATAAAAAGCTCTAACCCAAAGCACAATATTAAAAACATCGCAGTCGAAGATGTCTTTCAAAAAGTCTGCGAGCAATTAAATCCATAGGGCGTTCCAAGGTTTGTATTTGCACGATAAGCATTACAAACCACGTACAACGGAAATGCACCGTTCGCATAAGTCAGGATATTCGCTGTCGCTTCCAACGCTTGGCCAATAGTTCCAGCATCGCCGGCACTTATGGCAGCTGGATTTCTGGGCTGCAACCGTCGTCTCGCCTGTGCCTTTTTGCAGTTTTACCTCACTAACAATACAAAGTGCTGCAAACTGTTCGAGCCCAAACTCGTTTAGTATCCCAATCAATTGCTCGTCTTCGCAGTAGATAGTTACGCTCGCTTCCAAGTTGCTTGCTATCTTTTTCGCTTGTCTTAGGTCTTCCAAAACCCGAAGAACCTCATCACGGAGCTCCATTATCCTCTGCCATCTTGACTGCTGGCCTTGCCAGTCAATTGATTCATCGACTTTGGGCATCTCAGCTAAATGAACACTTTTTTCGTATTGCGTATTGCGTGCGTATTGCGTTTTTTCCTTTTCGCCATACGCATCACGGGTCACGAACGACAATTTCATTGCCGACCAAGCTTCCTCCGCAGTGTGCACTAATATCGGCGCAAGCATTCTAATAAGACAGTCTAAAATCCTGTACATTGCCGTCTGTGCGCTTCGCCGAGACCTGCTGTCTTTCGCATCACAGTACATCCTGTCCTTGAGCACATCCATATAGATACTGCTCATTTCAACGGTGCAGAAGTTATAGATAAGTGAAAAAACCCTGTGAAAGATAAAGTTCTCGTAGGCCTCAGTAACATCGGCAACCAGCTTTTGCAACCGCTGCACCGCCCACTTATCAAGCTCGAACATATCGTTATATGCAACGTTCATCTGCGGTTCAAAATCGTCGATATTGCCGAGCAGGTATCTCAGCGTATTTCTGATTTTCCTGTAGGCGTCCTGTGTTCGGCCAATCAATTCATCGTTGCAGCGTATATCTTCCTGATAGTTTACGCTCGCCACCCATAGCCGCAGAATATCCGCACCATATCTTGCGATGCTCTCTTGGGCATTGACATAGTTACCCAGCGATTTCGACTGCTTCATTCCCTTTTCATCAACGGTAAAACCGTGCGTCAAAACACTTTTGAAAGGCTCCCTACCTGTAGCCCCAAGGGCCGGCAGAAGCGATAACTGAAACCAGCCACGATGCTGGTCCGAACCTTCCAGATACAAATCCACCGGCGCCGGCCAGCCAGCATCTTTTACGCATACGCTGTACCAGCTACAGCCGGATTCGAACCAGACATCAAAGATATTTTCTTCTTTTTGTAAATCCTCGAAAGAAAATCCTTCCGGCAATTCGAAATCATCGCCAAGAATCTGCCGTGGCGAATCGGTAAACCAGCTGTCCGAGCCCTTCTGGGCAATATGCTTAGCCACAGCTAATACAGATTCTTTGGTCAGCAGGGCTTGTCCGCCAGTGTTGACGAATACAGGCAAAGGCAATCCCCAGCTTCTTTGTCTGCTGATACACCAGTCAGGCCGAGATTCAAGCATTCCTTCGATGCGTTTTTGGCCCCATGCAGGTATCCATTTCACATCTTTGATACGCTCCAGAGCCAAATCCCGCAGACTTTTGCCGATACCGGGCAGCTCTTTATCAACGCTTATAAACCACTGCTCCGTAGCCCTGAATATTACAGGTCCTTTGCTCCGCCAGCAGTGCGGGTAGCTGTGTGTAATCTCACCCTGTGCAAAGAGCAGCCCCTTCTGCCGTAAATCATTATTTACAACTGTATCAACCTCTAAAACATTTCTTCCCCGCAGCCAATCCGGCACCGTATCGTCGTATCGGCCGTCATCGAGCACCGGCGAATAGACCGCAAGGTTATTCTTCTGCCCTGACATATAGTCCTCAATACCGTGCCCCGGCGCAATATGCACAAGCCCGGTACCATCTTCAGTGGTAACATAGTCGGCAAGGATTACCATAAAAGCGTCTTTGTCCGTGGGATTTTTTTCGACAAATGGATGCAGATAACGCAGTCCTTCAAGGTCGCTGCCCTTGACCAACTTGTCGCTGACGCCGTACTGTCCCTCCTCTAAACCGGCAGCTTTCACCACTGCCTCAATACGGTCCCTTGCAACTAACGATATAAACTTGTCTCCGTTCTTTTCATAAATTAGCGCCTTATAGTCTAATAAGGGATGCAGCGCTATCGCAAGATTAGCAGCTAACGTCCACGGCGTAGTCGTCCATATCATAAAACAAACTTTGCTATCCTCGGCTTCTTCCTGCTTGACCAAACCAAGCTCGATTAACTTTCCGATACTCTCCTCAGCTACCGGAAAATTAACAAAGATACTGGGCGACGAAATATCTTTGTATTCCAGCTCGGCCTCGGCCAAGGCCGTCTCGCAGCCAATCGACCAGTGGATTGGTTTTAATTGCTTATAGACCAGACCCTTGTTAACTAATTCTGCAAATACCTCCAGAATCCCCGCCTCATACTGCGGCTTAAACG
>CAZUPG010000205.1:0-3945 GCA_964622085.1 uncultured Pirellulales bacterium
GGACAAACGAGAATTGACTGAGAATCTGCAAAAGATGAAACTCGATGCGATACCATTTAACGTCCGTCACAAGTTGTCTAACGAATACACAATGAATTCGTCGGTGGTTGTAAGATTTGATGGAGACAGATTCTACTGGGAAATTAACATAGACTCGCGCATGGACTCAATAAAACCGGGCAAAGACTTAGAAGGTAACTTTATGACTAAGCACTTTGACTTAAATTGGAATACCAGACGAATATTTGCCTGGGACGGTGAAAAGTATACCACTTACTTTCTACCCGGCAATCACGCAATCGTTGACACAACAGGCAGTACGCCGCACATTGTCAACGGCCCGCTAACTGCAGGCATCATTCCCTGGGGGTATGGCTATTACACATATGATAATCTTGCCGCTATGGATTCGGCAGCTATTAAGAAATATATTGATGGCCAGACTCAGGTACACCTGACCCTCAACAATCCGGATGGCTCAGAAATGCTCTTTGTAATGGACCCCGCAAAAAATTATGCTGTGTTATCCTGTTCAATAAACAGCCAAGACAATTCGATTGTCTCCAAGCAGTACTCTGATTACCAGTTGATATCAGGCAACTGGGTTCCCACAACCATTTTGTTAGAACGATACAAAGCGGGGTCAAATAGATTATTGGCCCGCGATTTGTGGAATATTGCCAGTATAGATGCCAATATTCCTGAAAGTTACGATTTCGATGTCAGCTATGAGACTGATGCATTGATAGAACACTTTTCTTTCGTTACCGACAAACCTGCTATGTATCGCCACTCGGATATAATTGATACTGACCAGCTATTAGCTGACAGATTGGCATTTGTGGCGAACGAAGGCTCACAGCCACAAAACTGCGCGACAGCAGCATTAAAATACGCCATTTCGCAATTAGGCAAAGACGTTACCGACCAACAGCTTGCCGAATTGATAACCGAACCGAACCAACAGACAAGCCTTTATTCAATGAAGCGATTCGTGCAGCAGCTGGGCCTTTATTGTCGTGCTGTCAAGACCGATATTCAAACCCTTAAGAGTCTGGACAGTTGCGAGGTAATCCTGCATATTCCCGGCAAAAAACACTTCGTTGTTCTTGAAGCAATCGATGGTAAGTATGCCTGGAGCATAGATCTGGCAAGCAATGAATTTTACTATCGCACCGATATTAACTTCTTTTCAATGGACTGGACCGAAGGCACAGCCCTTTTGATTTCCAACCAGCCGATTCAACTACAAGGCAACATTTCAGAAATTGACGATTCGCAGCTTGTCAACATAATCGGTGCTGCAGGTTATACCTGCACCAGGCTTTTGCAGGAATACGGCGTGGTATATTGCACTTATATAGGCGGCGGATGTGAGGGTTGGTATCAAGAGTACCGCACGAGATATGGCTGCGAAGCTGCCGAGAGTGGTACTTGCAGAGGCTCCAGAATGCTCAGGTACAAAGAGAGTCCCTGTATAGAAGACCCTTACTTTCCTGAGGCTTGTACTGTAACAGGAGAATGGACCTGTTATTATATGAGGGCGTGTGCATAGCTGCCTCGTTGAGGTAATAAAGCAGGCAGGTGGAATAGATTGCCATCTGCCTTTTTTAATGGGCGCACTATGTTGACTTATCGTAAAAGCGACCGTAGAATACAGGATTATGAGACGGCCTTCTTTTACGCTCGCCGAATTGCTCGTAGCGATTGCCACAATTGCCCTTCTTATAGCTATATTATTGCCATCATTGCGGAGTTTCAGGCAACAGGCCAAAGCCGTTCTTTGCAGCTCGAATGTCAAGCAATTAACATATGGATTGTTGCTGTACGAAACCCAAAACCAAACCCTGCCTTATGGTTTTGATAATAATCCTAATGAGCCACCTCCGGGTGGTTATGCCGGCTTTGTTCAATATGACAGAACCGGCTGGTGGTGGTTTAATTTCATAGAAGGATTCTATAGAAAATCTGGCAGCAGAAGAACAGTAGTTCGTTGCCCCTCCAAACATCTAAATAATCGCAAGCTCAAAAATAATACCCTCTGCGGCAATTATGGTGTGAACCGCTCTATTTGTAGGAGTTTTGATGACAGACTACCCTACAGGGAAGAATTTATTGGAACACCTTTAAGCACCGAGGAGATACCAAGACCAGACAAGACTCTGCTTATTGTTGATAGCGGCTATAGTATGATAAGCTGGTGGCAGGCGTCCGATGTTCCTCCCGTTGTCCTCGGTAATAGCATAATTGAAGATACTGCCTATATACCCGGTCTTTGGGTTAACAAAGATAGAGACCTATGGCCTGGCCAGGAGTATGATGCCATATATGGCCGACATCCGAATAAAACAGTCAACGTTGGATTTACAGATGGCCATGTCAGTCGTACAAAATCGGACGATTTATTCGTTGAGAAAACGGCAGACGGTTATAAAAACAAAAGCCCCCTGTGGGTGCCTAAGTGAAGTGTTATTGTCTAAAAAGATACCTCTTCAATAACTTCCTGCATTTCACTGTCGCTCAAATATTCAATCATCTTCGCCGACTTCAAACTGTATTCACTATCTGTGGCTAACTTTTGATAAAATTCGGTTCTTTGAGGGAGATTTGTTTTGGGGTCTACAAAAACACGCCATCTTTTAAATACCACTAAGTTGATGTACTTTCGATCAATCCACATTAAATCATATGCTTCAATAGTTTCATCTACTTCCAAACTGGCTTTGTTCGCGTGGCCCCATTCAGCATCAGCGGGTATATCGAATATATCATAAAACGGTATCAGCCCCAAGGAACCGCTCATTTTTTTCTCGATACCAGTAATGTTCTCAGCGGATAACCGAGTTGTCTCGACTGCGCCGGTATCCAGATGCTTTATTTTTGTTACCCCATTGGCAATATCCCAAAAGACACATTGTTCCGCAGTTTTGGTCATATAGATGTTTAATGCTCTTGACACCCATTGTTCTTGCGCAGGTTCTGTTTTGTCAGGAACAAACTTTGTGATATGGACATTTTTGACTTTCTCAATAGCTTTACAAATTTGGTCAATAGTAACTGCTTTGGCTGATGTTATATTGAGCAGCAATGCAAACCCTATCAATATAACAGCTGCCACTGTTGCAATGGTTTTGACTGTGAGTTTACGGTTTATTGTTGAGACTTTCCCTTTCAAAGCAGAAGCAATGTTAAATGCTGGCGCTGGCTGTTCGTCCTTCACTTCGTCTTTCTGCTCCATTACTTCCGCCCTTATTGGAAAGCCAGCATAAAGCTCCTCGGTTTCGCAGACTGCTTTAGCTTTAGCAGATTCATCTATGTGGTATAGCGTAACAACGCCAGATTCAGTCTGTTCAACAATTCCGTACACTGTGTTATGCAACTGCTGCATTTTGGCTAGGCATGTGGGGCATGTGACAAGATGGGAAGTAAGAGATCCCCGGAATTTGGCATACTGGTCTTTTGCGGGATTAAGTCCGTAGGGCACGACATAGTCAAAAATGTCAGTTGCTGATACCTGTTCACATGGAAATTCCTTTTGGTCACTTCTGTTAAGCAACAAGTCCGAGCGCACGCTCTCACGATAATCATACAAAGCTTTTTGACAACCGGGACATATACATAAGTGTCTCAGAACATCTGCGTTGGTTTCATGCAATCTCATAAACACAACGGATAGAATAGCAGCCCGAGCTTGTAAACAGTTAACTTTATCCTTAGAAGTCTCATCGGCAAATAACTGGCTCAACCTGTATAACTGACGATGGCTAAGATTTAGCCTTCTGATCGTCTCCAAATCTTCAGAACACTGTCTACAATTGTCCAGGTGTATTGTTATGGGCGTTGGTATCCTAATCTCCAAGGCCGTATCTAACAAACCAAGTAGAAAAGGCTTTACGATATCGCAAGTTACAGGCTTGCCAATGTAAGCAAAGTGAAGTTTCAGCA
>CAZUPG010000206.1:0-3944 GCA_964622085.1 uncultured Pirellulales bacterium
CCCGCGATGAACAATAATATGTGGAATAATCCGGCCGTGCAGCGCAACGTCAAGACGGTAAAACAGATGGGCTTTCGACTAATAGGTCCTGCTGAAGGCCGGCTTGCTAGTGGCACTGAGGGCATCGGCAGAATGGCCGAATCGCAGGATATTATCAAAGAAATTGAAAAAATCGCCTCAAAAATCAAAAGGCGTGAAGCGTGAATTGTGAAGCGTGAAGCGAAGTACGAGATACGCTTCACGAGATACGAGATGCGAATTTTAATCACAGCAGGAGGAACACGGGAGCATATTGACCCTGTCCGCTTTATTGCCAACGCAAGCAGCGGAAGAATGGGTTATGCACTTGCCCGCGCAGCTCTTAAAGCCAGCCACAAGGTGACACTTATCAGCGCATCCGATTTACAGCCAGCTGTAGGAGTAGATTTTGTCGGTGTCGATAGTGCTGCTGAGATGTTTGCAGCAGTCAAAAAATTCTTTGCTAAGTGCGATTGCCTTATTATGGCTGCGGCAGTGGCCGATTACACTCCAGCCCGGCCGAATAAAACCAAAATTAAAAGGACAGGCAAATCTTTAACTATCAAATTGAAACCAACTCCTGACATCTTGAAATGGGCGGCAAAACACAAAAACGAGTCACGAGCCACGGGCCACGGGCCACGGATTATTGTTGGTTTTGCTTTGGAGGATAAAAACCTTCGGCGAAATGCTGAAAGGAAACTCAAGGAAAAGAACCTCGATATGATAATAGCCAATACCACCAATGCAATCGGTTCTGATAGGGCTTCCATCCAAATAAAAACGCCGGACAGCAAATGGATAAAACTGCCGAACACAACCAAAACCACAATCGCCAAAAAGATTATTGATTTACTGACCCGCCTTCGCCAAGGCTACTGCGGGTAAACTTGCTAATCTTTTATTCCGAGGTCGTCTTTGGTGAGGATGGATTCGAATGTGTAGCCGGCCTGGGTGATGTTTTCTTCGGCTCCCTGTTTGCGGTCAACCACGCAGACGATTTTTTTAACTTTTGCTCCCTCTTCGGTGATGACCTTTGCCGCTTCGAGTACCTGTCCACCGGTAGTGGCAATGTCCTCAACTAACAGAACTACATCGTTTTTGTTTAAGATGCCCTCAATCAATTTTCCTGTGCCGTAGCCCTTTTTGCTGTTACGGACGATAATCCAGTTTTTGCTGGTTTGCATTGCGGTAGCTGCTGCCAGGGCCACGCCACCTAATTCGGCTCCGGCTATCAGGGTAACATCGGAAGTTACGTGTTTGGCAAATTCTTCGCCTAGCCCAGCGAGAATATCCGGGCAGGTCTCGAAAAGATATTTGTCGAGATAATACTTGCTTTGTTTTCCACTGCGAAGCACAAAATCACCTTCCAGATACGCAGTTTCCTTGATACGCTTTATGAGTTCTTCTTTAGTCATGCTTTGCTTCCTATTACTCATCGAGAATCGAGGTTTATCCGCCGCAGGCAGAATCCAGTGTCAGGCATCTACTCATACATCAAGCTCAACTTTTCTGCTGAGTTCTTTTCGGTATCTTCTGCGGATTGGCTCGACGATGTTTTTTAAGAATTCATCGACCTGTTTTGGCGCCCGGCCGACATAATTTTTCGGGTCTAATACTTTATCAAAATCAACTTTACGAAAGGCAATATCTGCTTTGAGCCGGCCAATTAAATCATTGGGCCTGCCGAATTTTTTCACCTGAGCCGCAGCAGCGTGCGAATGGAGTTTTATTTTTTCGTGCAGTTCCTGCCTGTTGCCGCCAGCTTTAACTGCCGCCATCAGGATATTTTCCGTCGCCATAAACGGCAGCTCCGACGTAACGTGTGCCTCTATAACTTTCGGATATACAACAAGCGCGCCCGTGACATTGATAAGGATTTGCAAAATCCCGTCAACGGCTAAAAATGCTTCAGGAATGACAATTCTTCTGTTGGCGGAATCATCGAGCGTTCTCTCAAACCACTGCTCGGAGGCGGTCATCACAGGGCTGGAAGCTAAGCTCAATACAAATCTGCTAAGTGCGGTAACTCTTTCTGCTCGCATCGGATTTCTTTTATAAGCCATCGCAGAAGAGCCGACCTGTGTTTTTTCAAATGGCTCTTCAATCTCTTTTAGATTAGCGAGAAGCCGAAGGTCGTTACACAGCTTGTGGGCCGACTGTGCAATCGATGCAAGGCAGTTGATTATAAGAGTATCGGTTTTTCGCTGGTATGTCTGACCGGTGACGGCACAGGTATTTCTAAAGCCGAATGCAGCAGCCACCATCTTGTCGAGCTGCTTGACCTTGGTATGGTTGCCGTCGAAAAGCTCTAAAAAAGACCCCTGCGTGCCGGTAGTGCCTTTGACGCCCCGAAACAGCAATGTATCAAGTCGATGCTCGATTTCCTGCAGGTCCATCACAAACTCGTAGCACCATAGCGTTGCCCTTTTCCCAACGGTGGTTAGCTGAGCCGGCTGATAATGTGTGTAACCCAGTGTCGCAAGCTCGCGATGCTTCTTTGCGAATTTGCCTAACGAATGAATCACCGATGCTGACTTTCCGGCGATGATTTGCAGGCCTTCTCGCATAATTATCAAATCTGCGTTATCGCCGACGTAGCAGCTGGTAGCTCCGAGATGGATAATCGGCGCTGCCTTCGGAGCCGCATCGGCAAAAGTATGGATATGAGCCACAACATCATGGCGGAATTTCTTTTCGTACTTGGCTGCTTTTTTGAAATCGATATCGTCAAGATGTCTGGCCATCTGGTTTATCTGGCCTTGTGTAATATTTAGGCCAAGTTTTTTTTGTGCCTTTGCAAGTTCCAGCCACAGCCATCGCCAAACACTGAATTTCATTTGCGCTCCGAATAGCTCGGACATCTCTATCGAGGCGTTTCTCTCAACCAGAGGACTTTGATAAAACGTTGTATTTTTTATCATGCTAATTCCTTATTTTTGAGATTTTTCACTCTCTGGTTTATTCGATAATACTATAACCTGATATGAGCCTAATTTATCACTTTAGTTTATACTGTCTTTTGTAAGCTTTGATTACAGCATTTTTAATATCAGGGGGCTTTACTTCAAATTGTTTAAACTCAGATATATTATTCTGTTTTAGGTGCAACTGACCTTCACCAACATTGCCTCTGTGTTGGCGATTTGAGAAATATCTGTTGTTTTGAACTTCGCCGCTGGACAGTACCCAATATCTAATTATGTCTCGCCAAACACCAATCCACACAAACACATCCGTAAATCGAGGTTTTATCTGCTCAAATATCATATCAAATGGCCTGTTAGAATCAAAAGCCAATGCCTTGACATAAAAGGGTTCGCCAGGTTTTTCGCGGTCAAGGGCTCTGGAGGTTTTTACCTCTATGCGGATGCCATGAGGTTTACTTTTACTGTCTATCCAGTCTAACCACAGGTCATATTGATTTGCGTATGCGGGGTCTATGTTCTTATTTGGTTTTTTAAATTCAGGTACAAGTTGCTTTAGTTGTCCGTAAGCCCATTTATCGCCTAACCTTTTTGGAGAGGAAATCTCAAATACATAAAGGTATAAATTCCTTTCGATGTAAGAATCTCTAATTTCATAATATTCGTCAAGTGAAAGTTTGTTTCCAGCTAAGAGGTGGGAGATTATATATTCGTATTCGTTGAATGGATAGACTGATACAAGGTTTTCCAAAGAGGCCTTAAAGTCCTCAGAGCTTTCCAACTTTTCGATAAGGTTGTTCAATTCAGCTTTCAGCTTTTCCACATGTTTTCCCTGTCACTTAGTAATTGCTACATAATCAAATAGACTTTTATCTGTCAGTTTCTCCTTCTCCTTTACGTTTTTGTCGACATCCTTTTCTGCACCCAATTTAATATCAACTTCAGGAAATGGGGACTTAAACTGCCATCCTGTTTGACCTGTTTTTCTGTAATGCTCCA
>CAZUPG010000207.1:0-3925 GCA_964622085.1 uncultured Pirellulales bacterium
AGTCCTCGTCGATTATAATCTTTTTTTCTTCTTTTTTCTCTTCTTCAGCCATCTCGAAAACCCCTTAAAATCTTTTTGCCACTAAGACACCCTGCTGATGCAGAAATTAGAATTTCCCTTGGACTTGTGTCTTCGCAGCTAATTCTTACCTTTTCTATGGTATTTCTTCGTATCTCTGTCAACGTCCTTCTTTTGCTGACGTTCAGTGATTGCCATTCGTTTATCGTACTGTCTCTTGCCTTTGGCAAGAGACAGTTCTATTTTCGCAAATCCTCTATCGTTAAAATAAATTTGCAGGGGCACAAGGGTAAAGCCACGCTGCTCAAGTTTGGTTCTTATTTTTCGAATTTCGCGTTTATGCAGCAGCAGTTTCCTTTTTCTTGCTGGCTCGTGGCCGACTGCGCCAGCTTGCTGGTATTGGGCAATGTTTGCGCCGACAAGCCAACACTGCTCATTTTCTATCCTTGCGTATGAGCCGGCAAGGTCGCCTTGCCCGGCCCGGAGCGATTTCACCTCTGTTCCTAACAGCTCCAGACCAGCCTCGAATTTTTCGATAAGCTCGAAATTTCGATAGGCCTTTTTATTAACTGTTTTGGACGGCTGCCGACTCTTACTCTTGTGCGTTTTTGCTGCCATTTACGCTACAATATCGAGCTGACAGCAATTTTGCAAGCCCCGTTAGAAGTAAGTCACCAAACACCATGTAGATTTCTAACGGGGCAAGTGCATTGAGAGGTTGCCCAAGTCAACCGTGACGACCTCAAAATTTTATTAGCCCCTTGCCTGTCCTGAGCAGGGTCGAAGGGCACTGCAAGGGGTTCAGTTAGCCCCGCCACCTGCCTGCACTCCGTAGTATTAACAAAGGATGGGTGGGCGGGGTGTATTTGTTTAGCCGTCGCCGGCACGGCGACGCAAAGATATTTAGCCCCGCGCCTGTCCGCCCCCGTTCTTGCTTTCGCAAGAAAGTACGGGGGCGAATTTTACCTGCGGTTCCTTACTTAATAAACCGGATACTAACCGGATAGCGATAATCTTGGCCGCTGTTGGATTTTATCGTGGCGAGAATACAAAAGACTATGTCCACTATTGCTACCGCCGGTACAAGGAAAAATCCTACACAGGCAAAACAAAGCAGCCACGAAACCACCATTGCTATTGCCACTGTAATCTGGAAATTCAGCGATTCTTTGCCCTGGCTGTTTATAAAGGGGTCCTCGTCTTTCTTTATCAGCCAAATAATCAATGGTGCTATAAAGCCGGTAAAAATGGCCAATAGATGGCACAGCATCGCCCAGGTACGAGCATCTTTACTGATTTGTTCACTCGTTTGTTCTTGTTGGACTTCTTTTTGTTGTTCCGGCTGGTCACCGCCTCCAGAATTCTCTGACGGCTCTGGTGTTGTCTTTGTTTTTGCCATAATTTAATTCCCTTCTATATTATTCTTTTCTTCAACTCGCCAAATCTATGCTTCTTTCTACCAAGACCTGTTTAGCACGTCAAGAACAAAAACCTTGATACCGCGACTTGATTTCAAATTTCGTTTTCGAAATTGGTTAACTATTGATGTTTGAATAAGTAATGGAACAGACATACTATCACTCCTGCGCAAGGTTGTCACCCCTGCCTACGAGCAGGGGCAGGAGTCCGGAAAATGCCGATAAAACGGCTGGATCCCCGCTCCGACAAAAAACGGCGGACAAGTTTTGCGGGAATGACATCTCTGTTTTGTTTGTCGCAGCAACGTTCCATTTTATCCGCCAGACGTACGGCGGATTAATATTCAAAGGCCAATAATTAACACCGTGTACGAGTTTTTTGCAATCAGGATTCAGGATGTCATAAAATCCTTCCGAGCGTAGTGCCACGAGAAATCGTGGCACGGAGTCGAGGAATCTGATAAAATACTCAAACTGACCGACTTGAGTTGGGCATTAGCAATAAGTGTTTTATTGACAATAACATACAGCAATGTGTCAATTAGGTTTTTAGATTGCTTCGTCCGCCTGCGGCGGACTCGCAATGACTACGAATGCTACTTTAGGGTCATTGCGAGGCCTGCAGAGCAGGCCGTGGCAATCTCAAAACATTAACCGGTCAGTTTGAGTAAAATAGTCTTTTCAACAGGCCCCTCGGCGCAGTTTACCCTGAGCGAAGCCAAACGGGCTCGGGGCGACAATTAAAGGATTTTATTACAAGTTCTTACTAATTTCCCACATCTATGAGGGATATTCACACATACTTTTGATTGCCTTTGCGAGAAATCCTTTGTATAATCCGAGTTTGGGATAAGAGTTTTTTGAGGTGAAAGATGGCGAAGAAAGAAAAAGTAGTATTGGCGTATAGCGGCGGTCTGGATACCAGCATAATTCTGCCCTGGCTTAAAGAGACCTACGGCTACGAGGTAATTGCCTTTGCAGCGGACTTAGGCCAGGGTGATGAGCTGACTGGCATCAAGCAAAAAGCGCTGGCAAGCGGTGCGGCCAAGTGCGTAGTGAAGGACCTGCGGAAGGAGTTTGTCGAAGATTATCTGTGGCGGCTGCTCAAATCCGGCGCAGTTTACGAAAAGCAGTATCTTTTGGGAACCAGCATTGCCCGGCCTTTAATTGCAAAACACCAGGTCGAAGTCGCCCACGCAGAAAACGCAAAAATAGTGGCGCACGGGGCAACCGGTAAGGGCAACGACCAGGTGCGGTTTGAGGTTAGCTATATGGCACTTGACCCGACGCTAAAAATTATCGCACCCTGGAAAGACCCGAACTTTATATTAACTTCGCGTGAAGCTGCTGTCGATTACGCAAAAAAGCACAAGATTCCTATCGAGCAAAGCAAAAAGAAAATCTACAGCCGCGACCGAAACCTCTGGCATCTCAGCCATGAAGGAGCCGACCTCGAAGACCCTGCCAATGAGCCGAAAGACGATTTATTTGTAATATCGCAGCCGGTATCGAAGACGCCGGATAAGCCGGATTACATTACAATCGCTTTCCACGAAGGGCTGCCGATAAAACTGGATGGCAAGCTAACCAGCGGCGTTAAGCTAATCGAAGCATTAAACCGGCTCGGCGGCAAGCATGGCGTCGGCCAGGTAGATATGGTCGAAAATCGGCTGGTCGGTATAAAGTCTCGCGGTGTTTACGAAACGCCGGGCGGAACGATTCTTACTGCTGCTCACAGTGCTGTAGAGAGTGTAACGCTTGATAGAGAAACTATGCACTACAAACAGCAGGTCGCTCTGAAATACGCAGAGCTGGTTTATTACGGCCTGTGGTTTTATCAATTGCGTGAGGCGCTTGATGCATTTATCGATGTTACTCAGCGAAACGTAACCGGCGAAGTCAAGATGAAGCTGTTCAAGGGCCGCTGCACCCCCGCAGGCATAAAAAGCCCGAATAGTCTTTACCGAACAGACCTGGCCAGCTTTAAGATGGGCGCCGAGTATGACCCAACCGATGCAACCGGCTTTATTCGGCTGTTTGGCTTACCTCTGAAGGTCGCCGCAGCGGTTCACAAGAAAACGAAAAGTTCAAAGTGAACTGTATATTGATTTTTACAACTTTAGGCACTTTACACTTCTTAGTGCCTTTGTGGCTAAAAAATAAACAGTGTTAATCCGTGTTAATCCGTGTCTAATATCAACCGTGCCAATCTGTGTCTTTTTCATTTGCTATTAACCGGAAAATCCGCATAATATCACTCAGAACTGGGCAGTTTGAATTAAAAAGGTTTTTTAGTAAAATTAGAATCATTTATCTAACGAGAAATGCAATGCCTAACATACTCCTTCAATCTGTTGATTTTATACTCGCTAATGGCAAGCATATAACAGGCTTAGTTCCAGTAAAAGATACATTGAAAAAAAGTGAGCTTAGTGTTGACGAACAAGCTGTAATACAAGAAGCTAAATCGTTCAAACGAATTGACTATG
>CAZUPG010000208.1:0-3924 GCA_964622085.1 uncultured Pirellulales bacterium
TGTTTGTTATGCGCAATCACGGCAGCAAGCCGAAATATTATCATAAATATGTCGGCGGTAATTTCCGTCTCGACCCGATACAGGCGGCGGCTCTTTTAGTCAAGCTGCCGCATTTGAACGACTGGTCGCAGGCCAGGCGGCGCAACGCAGCGTATTATGATGAGAAATTTAAAGGAACAATTGTAAAACCCCCATATATCAATCCTGATTGTGTAACAATTTATAATCAGTACTGTATTCGCGTACCACGACGTGATGAGGTCGTAGCACATCTTAAGTCAAAAAAAATCGGCTGTGAGATATATTATCCAGTCCCAATGCACCTGCAGGAGTGCTTTGAACAGCTCGGATACAAGCAAGGAGACCTCCCAGAGGCCGAAAAGGCAGCTGAAAAGGTGCTGGCTATCCCAATTTATCCAGAACTCACCGACGAGATGAAAGACTATGTAGTTGAGTCAATTCTGTCATTTTTGGGGTAAAGTAGGCATCTGACTCTGAATAGCGGTTAATTGAGACCAGCAACAGTGAGCCGGGGAATTGCAAGAATTATGCGTGAAGTGGATTAAATATTTCGCCGATATGAGAGGTATTATGAAGGTGTTTCTGCACAATACTGCTGACTTTGGTTTTAGATGGTTGGAAATTTATTATATTGTGTCCAGAGCATAGAAAGGCCTGGCTACGGCCTATAATATCTGTCTTAATCTATGTCTGAGTAGCAAGTAGATGCCGAGATTTCCGAAAAAAGAAGCTGAAACTGTGGCATTAGCCGAGCGGTTATGGCAAGGATTACTGTCAAATCGTCCTACTATATACCCAAATCCGCCTGTTCATCCGAGAGCGCTAAGGTTCAAGGCAATGATATATAGGCATTACCGTGAAAATTTAATCGCAAAGAAAGCAGCAGCAGAACAAGCAACCACAGCTAACGACGAAGCGCTGGAAGAATTAGTCGAGGCTATAAAGTCCAATATTCTATATGCTGAAAATACAGTTAATTTTGATGACGCTAAACTGAAGCTCATCGGCTGGGCTGGTCGACAGACCGCTACTGCTTTGACTCCGCCTGGGCAATCGAGACTTTTGGAAGCGCCAAAACAGGGTGAAGGCTGGGTCTTTTTAGATTGGAAAGCGCCTGCCGATGGTGGTGTTCTTGCAGCTTATAAGGTAATGAGGCGTGAGCGGCCTGCCGGAGCCTGGGAAGAGGTTGCTACCGCCGTTATCAGCGAAGCAACACTGGTTGAGCAGCCTCGCGGCAAGGAACTGGAATACCGTATCGTTGCTGTCAACAAAGCCGGCGATGGTGAACCAAGCAATACGGCAATGGTCGTCTTGTAAGTTTATGGATGCCGAGAGCGCAGGGAAATTCTTTGCGTTCTCGGTTGTTTTTTATATGTAAGAGATGCAGATAAACCCAATAAAAATTAATAGGACAAAAAGATGATAGCTGCCTTAATGATAATTGGCGTGCCTGTCATTTTGGGGATTATATTCTTTAAGCCCAAATGGGGGTCGTTTCTAATTTGGCCGATTCTTTTTACTTATCCGCACGCGTGGTGGTACTATCACCAGTATCTGCCATTAAATATCGGCTTTGACGACCTATTCTGTGTCTTTCTTTTTTTATCCGTTCTAATCCGAAGAAATCTCCTTGGGAGCGTACCCATCCGTTTTGGCTACGCCTTCTGGACAATCTTCGCTTTTGTCGTCGTTGCGGCCATAGCGATTTTTGCCGGTTCCAGAGATGCGCCATCATTTGAACGCGTTCTTTATATCAAAGATATACTTAAGCTGGGTGTCTATTGGGCCCTATTTTACGCAATTCTGCATTGTATCGATGATGAACGAGATTTGAAAATTCAACTCACCATGTTTTCAATAGCAGCGACTTTAGGGGCCACAATAGTGATTCTACAGTATTTTTTCCCTTATCAAATGGAAATTTTTGCTGCCCCTATCACGCCTGACGGAAAACCCCTAATTGGTTTTGAAGGCAGAATGGCAGGAGCATTTAGGAACCCGAATGTTGCGGCTTCAGTGCTGGGTTGCTCCTTAATGCTGATAATTACAGCAATGCGTATGCTAAGAACTATAATTTTGAAGATAATTGCTTACGCTTTTATCTTCGTGCTTCTTACAGGGATAATCGTTACTAGGTCGAGAGCAGGATTGATGGCTTTTATTGGGGCAATAATTCTAATGGCGTTTTTTGGTCAAGGGAAGAAATTCGCCTGGCTTGTGATAATCGCTGCAATAGTTGTCGGCATAAGCTTTCTGGATATCAGTAGAGACTATCTGGAACGATGGCAGATGGCTTATGATCCATCGGCTGGAGTGGTTGGCAAAAATGTTGCGGGGCGATTTAGAACGTGGCGAGGGTATTTTGAGACAGCAACTGCAAAAGATTATCTACTGGGTCAAGGGTTCAGACAAGGCATAGCCAAAAACGGGATGGAAAGTCACAATGTATACGTTTCGCTTATTACGGTTTATGGAATTGGCGGTGTCATCTGGGCAGTATTTGCCTTGGTAATTTTCTTTAGGAAAATCTTTGCGCTTAGGGGTGTGCCTGATCCTTTGATAACTGCCGTTGCTGGCGGTTGTCTGTGGGCGCTTGTAGTCTGGGGGATTTACGCTATGGCGGCAGATGCACTGAATGCGGCTTATTCACGATATTTATTGTTCTATCTCGTTGTTCTACTTGATCGAGCATATTATATCGCCAAGCAACAATGGGAACCGGTATTCTACGAGGATGAAACAGATCAGCTTTTGCTGTACCCCGAGGGAGTAGAGGCTTATTAACTATGTCTTTGCTGCGTAAGGCTGCTTTAGTAAATAGCACAGCGTTTGTTTGTCTCGGTCTTAGTACTGTTCAGGCTGCTATACTGGCTCGGGCATTAGGTCCGGCCAAAGTTGGTCATAAATTAGTTCTGTGTAGCTTTCCGAATAAGACATACTTTTAAGGCCCGTCTTAAATAAGTCTAAGTATTTTATGAATAAGCCGCTCACACTTCGTACGAATTTTGTCTGGGCTCTTGTTGGTAACGCGGTAGCTGCGTTTTGTTCGTGGATACTGCTTATGATATTGGTAAAATTGTCGACGGCTGAAGTTGTCGGGGTTTTTGCCGTAGCTCAGGCTGTTTGCCTGCCCATTAATAGACTGCTCAGTTTACAACTTACAATCGTTCAGACCACCGATGCGAAAAATGATTATTTCTTTGGGCACTATTATGCTTTGAGAATAATTACTTCAGGCCTGGCAATAGGTCTTAGTGTCTTAGTTGGTTCACTTTTTTACTCGGGTGAAGTTTTTCATCTTATTGTATTGATGAGTATTAGCTATGCAATCCTTGCCGTTCGCGATGTATTTTTGGCTTTCTTGCGAAAATCGGAACGAATGGACAAAGTGACCGTGTCTCGTACTTTACTAGGTCTGCTATCTGTGGTATTATTTGGTATTCTTTTCTGGGTATCCAATAGTCTTATCTTGAGTGTGCTGGGTTTAATAGCTGCCCGACTTATGGTAGTCTATTTTCATGATATTCCTGTTACCCAAATACTTCTGAGTTCATCTGCCATCGACAGCAAACCGCTTTCAACAAAATTATTATGGTCGAAGAAGGTGTTGTGGCGTCTTGGCAGGACTGCAATGCCGCTTGGTTTGGTTGGGTTGTTCCAGACGTTGTATGCCAGCATACCAAGATTGGTTATTGATAAGTATTTTGGTAAAGGGGAAGTTGGCTATTTTGCAGCCCTGTCATCATTGTTGATGATAGGAATGATAGTAATAGCTGCTCTGGGTCATGCGGTGACACCCAGATTGGCGAAGTATTATTTTGAAAACTTGGGCGCATATAAACGTCTTCTTGGTAAGCTGATGGGTATTGGTGCGGCTATTGGCATATCAGGAATTGTTGTTAG
>CAZUPG010000209.1:0-3918 GCA_964622085.1 uncultured Pirellulales bacterium
GAAATCCGCTCGATTGGCAGAAATACACAAGGCGTACGGTTAATCAAGCTCAAACCCGGAGACAAGCTTGTCGCAGCCGAAAAAATAATTGGTGAACCGGAAAAAGTCAGGACAGAAGAAAAAACCAATAATAATCGAAAACCTGCACCAAAATCGGAAGCGAAGCTAAAACCTAAATTGAAAACAAAGGCCAAACCTAAACAGAAATCCAAATCAAAGTCTAAAGTCAAGAAGAAGGCCGAGAAAAAAACTCGCAAATCAAGATAGCCCTGCACCAATTGAACTCAAGACAGGACGCAGCAAGCAAAGTGAACGAACAGTTCTCTCGATGAAAGGCAATTGGTGCGGGGCCGGTATGAGCTCAAAATGGCCAAAAGTAAAACAAGCACGAAGAAAAAAAATGAGTTTGTTTATGTCATAACCAGCGAAGATGAATCTCTGGTCAATTTCTATTGTCAGCAGCTACTTAATAAGTTGATAGAGCCGTCGCAAAGAGCGACCGGATTATTCGACGCTGACCCGAAATATGTTTCTATTTCCGAGGTGCTGGACGAGCTACGAACAGCGCCGTTCTTAACAGGCAAGCGAGTTGTTCTTATAAGGTGGGCCGATAAATTCATTTCTCAAAATCGTGAGTTACTTGAAAAATATTTCGAGAGCCCCAGCCCTACCGGCATACTAATTCTTACTGTCGGCAACTGGGACGCACGAACCAAATTAGCCAGGAAGCTTGCGAAGACAGGCAAACTCATCACAGTAACACCACTTAAAGGACGGCAGTTACAGAGACGTTTGGTTGATTATGCCCGGCAGGCATACGACAAGAGATTAACTCAAAACGCCGCAGAAATTCTTGTTGAGTTTGCAGGTGACGAATTACCGAAACTTTATAGCGAAGTTGATAAGCTGGCGCTCTTTGCAGATGCCGAAAAGGTTATTGACATACAGCATATAGAGTCGTTGATTGGGCATAATCGCATATACGGTGCTTTTGCGGTGATAGATGCCTGTTTAGCCAGCAATTCCACTGGTGCGATTGCTCGTTTGAGGAATATGTTCGCCGAGGACAGGTCCGCTGAATACACTGTCATCGGAGCATTTGCGTTTCATTTTCGCAGGATGTTTAATGCGAAAGTCCTGCTTGAAGAGGGACACAATCCTTATGAGATTGCGGGCAGTTTGCGAATTTGGAGCAATAAAGACGGCTTTTTTGCAATGCTTGGCAAGATGACTTTGCAGCAGATTGGTGCAGCTTTGCAGAAATTAGCGGCCATCGATTACGCAGTCAAAACCGGCCAAACAAAAGCCGAAGTGGCGATAGAACGATTAGTGCTGAATCTCACCAATCAGTAGAAGTTCGCGGCTAAATCAAAAAGAGCCAAAGTCACGTTCTAAAAAGGGAACTGCCGAACATGTAAGGAGATTTAGACTGTGGTAGCTGTCAAGAGATTAGTTACTTTATTACTCAAACTGACCGGTTAATGTTTACAGAAAACAACGCCTCTTTAAAAAATGTGAACGACAAAAGTAGGAAATGTATTGCAAAATATGCGGCTAATGAGCTATTGCTTTTGTTCTTGTACCCTTTTGCTCTACTGCTCTTTCTTCTGATATTTAGCAGAGCAAACCCGGTCGGTCCAGCGACAGAGCCAGCGGTCGAAGAGCACTCTTTTGCCGGTGCGCTGCTGGTTCAGGCAAAAAATGGTGTTTCGCCGCCACGCAACTATCTCATCAGCGATTTTTTCGGCCTGCTGCTCGCTCAATTCTATCCTGACCTGCTCAAACGGATCAGTGCTCAAATCATAAACGGTTACTACTTTGTTCACCGGATTGTATATGAACTTTCGGCTACCCTTTACAAAACCTGCAGGACCCTGCTGCATCCAGCCGGAAAAATGTACTTTACGGTCGCCTGACATTTGGTCGATTGCATTGACTCCGTCAAAGTCGGCAAAACTGTTATCGAAGCCCAAAAGAGCTAACAAAGTTGGCGTCAAATCAACTGAGCTAACCGGTTCTGTAATCTTCGTTTTTGGCTCAACCAAAGACGGGGCCCGTAAACAAAAGGGTATGCGAAGGACCTCGTCAAAAGCTATTCCTTCGTGGCCAAGCTGGCCGTGCTCGCCGAACGCCTCGCCGTGGTCTCCGATAACACAAAAAATAGTCTTGTCTGTAAGATTCAGCTTGGCGAGCTCCGCATCAAGGGCAGCTAAAAATCTGTCAGTGTAAGAAACCGTTTGCCGATAACGTTCCACCGGTTCCTTGGCTGGTTCGGCAAACCACTCTGGAACCTCATAAGGGTCATGGCTGACCGAGCATAGAATCGTCAGCAAAAACGGCTTTTCATCAGCTTTTATCCATTCGGTAATCGGCTCTAACATTGAAAATTCATCGCAGGCCAGATAGCCCAGAAAGCTGTTAGGGTCGTCCAAATCATCTCTGGACCAGAATTTATCAAAACCCAGGCTATAGACCATCCCGGGCCGAGCTTCAAAGTTACCCTTGGCCGATTGAAAAAATGCCGTTCGAAAATTCAGCTGACCCTTAAGAATCGTTGCAATGCTCGCATAAGGCTTCACAACAGGAACTGTCTCGGCAATATCCTGGGATGCAGATGGATATCGGCCGGTTAAAAGTGTGAACAGCGCCTTTGTAGTATGTGTTACCGTTGAGCGAGCGTTTGCGAATTCAAGACCCTGCTCAGCCAGGGTCTCAAGAAAGGGCGTTAGGTTGCTTTGTTTATCTACAAGCGAAGTGTAGTTGTATTGAATACCCTCAAGAACAACTATAACTACATTGTGGATTATCCCGTTAGAAGTTTGCAGCGAAGATGTGTCTCCCGATTTACCAATATTACTTCTAACGGGATTTATCTGCTGCGGTTTCAGCCCAATCTTCATCTCGTCAAAGGAGGGTATCTTTCGCTCGGAATTAGGAAACCGCCTGTAATCAGATAAAACCAGGTTTGCTATAGCTCTTAATTGGCTGTTATAGCGCAGCCCTGCCGAAGCTATCTGTGGCGACCCACGTCTGACTACTTCCCCGCGAGCCACTGACGCGCTAATGACTATGATGAAAGAAATAATAACCCTCTTAATAAAGCGTCTTCGGTTGTAATCGGGACGCATCGGTCTTACCAAAACACGGAAGAAAAAGGCAAGAGCGATAGCACTGGGTCCGAGCAAAGCAGAAGCTGCCTTTGGCATTTTTATCAGGTTAACCCCAACGATGCCGAATGCATTTAATGGAGACCGGACTAACGGCAAAAGTACCGGGGGAAGAATTTGTGTTCCTGTTCTTATTAGCCAGCCGGCATTTATAACTGACCATGCACATACTAAAGCTGCAAAAAATATCGCTGACCGGATAACCCATCTTCGAGGCCAACGAAAACAAATGATTGCCAAAATAACCTCAATCCCTAAAAGCACGGAGACATCGGCAAGAACCCACTCAAAGTATTCATTAAGCAGGCCCGTACGCCAGGAATGAAAGAATTTTACTGCCAGTGTGCAGAATAGCGCACCGAACATAATAACGCTGTAAGCACGAATAGCCAAAAGGCCATATAGCCAGCGAGTGATAGGCAGAATCCTTTTGCCTCTTCTGCCGGATTGGAAACCTTCGATACTCATAACCTCAAAATACTAAAAGGGCTCACAAATAGCAAGCCGCTTTCTATGTTTAGCCAGACGTACAATAGGCACCCTTAGGTTATCAGCATTGCGTCGCCGTATGAATAAAAACGGTATCGTTGTTCAATGGCATGTTGATATGCTGCCAATATGTTCTCCAATCCGGCAAAGGCAGCTACCAGTGCCAGCAAGGTCGATTTGGGCAGATGAAAATTCGTTATCATCGCATCGACAATCTTGAATTTATAGCCGGGTTTAATAAATAGACTTGTTGCACCCGTGG
>CAZUPG010000210.1:0-3916 GCA_964622085.1 uncultured Pirellulales bacterium
AAAGCCTGCCGGAAACATCGGTTGCCATTGCGAAAATATGTTCGTTCAATAGATACTCCTCGGCCTCAGATTTATCCGCCATACGCTGGGCGGATTTATTTGTCTCAGGTGCATTTATATCGTTTAGCGATTGTCCCTGGAACTCCTTACGGAGAGGTTGCTCGCTGGACAAGTCTTTCTCAGCTCGACTGGGTTCGCCAAGCTCTGATTCGACCGGATAAATCTTTTTCAGCTGGTTCAGACTGTACTTATAAATACCACCATTAGGGCTTGTGCCGAAATAAATCGTTCCACCACTTGCAACGATGCTGTTTATCGACCAAACATCTTCAAAGTCCTCAATCAGCACCTCGGCTGCCCGGCCAAGTTGAATAGTTCCTCGTGAACCGACCACAACATCTTTGATTTCACCCTTTAATAAGTCAGAACCGCTTGTCTGACGCGTAACCTTACTGCTAACCGCCAGACTGGCTGAACTAAAAACCAAAACCGTTGCTAAAATCGCTAATAAACAATTAAAGTGGGATTTACCTCTCATAAGTTCTCTCCAAATTAATCCGCCGCAGGCGGATAAAACTTGTCCTAGTGGTCATTTTTCTACTGTTATGCTCATAATTTTTCTGTCAATAACAATTGTGCTGGTTTCCAAGCTTTTTTCGAGCCAATGTTGATATGGCCGAGTTCTCAGTGCCCTTTTCGTATTTTGCAGGACTAACGCCTTTGTCGCCGGCAAATCAGGCAGTTCCGCCTTCTCCACAGTAACACCACCTGGCGGCAAGGTCAAAAGACAATACAATTTATCTCGTTTGATTTGTAAAGAATGATTTAAAGCCTCAATCAAATCCGAGAAACTCTGTGCAGTAAATTTGTGCGGTACAGCTTTCATAAGAAACCGCCTGTAGTCATTCGAGCCGCACACAATCAACTCATATCTTCCTGGAGTCAGAGCTTCTGGTATTTTGAGGCTGAACTGGTATTCCTCTTTCCCACCCAAGAAGGATTCCACAACTACCTCAATATCGACCTGGTCGCCTGCTTTAACTTCCGAATCAGATATATCCACTGACCATATATGTGAAATAATGCTTTTTGGCACTACACGAATATCGAAATCTATCGATTCTATATCAGCCCTCTTATATGGATTATTCATAAGAAGTGCAACCGAACCGACACTTTCCATTATCATCTCATTTAAACCTATACCGGTTGAAGCATTTTCAAAGGTAATCGTTTCAGCGCCCTCCACTGCGATAGCCACTTTATACACAATCATATGTTCCGGCGGAAAATCACCGAAATAAAAAGCCGCTCCAGCTACGGCGGAGCGAAGTATCGCTGGAGTAAGCAGCTGATTGTTAACAACCAGGCAGTTATATACTCTTGTCTCAGGGTCATTATAATGGTCTACTTTTATCGTAAGTGGTATCATCCTTGCCTTTGCACCAATCCGCCCAAAGACCGCCGCCGACTCATCCGCCGTCAAAGCACCAACGATTTCAACCATACTGCCAAGCTTAAAAGAACGATACATGCTTGACACCACAGTGTGCACCTGCCCTGTGGCCATCGGTAAATCCACGGGACCGTAACTGAGTAAGCTGTGCCCGAAGCCGTAAACTTCATCGCCTATAACTTCGGTTACCGTACCAAGTACAAACATTACTATATCACCGCTCACCAACGGAACAGCAAGAACGGCGCCCGGCTCTAATTGCACAACCTCGTCCCCAGTGCCTTCTTGTGAAGGCAAGAGCGGGGACTCTGCCGCACTACTGATGCCGGGGGTCCCCCCGGGAACAACCATAAGCCCGAAGGGCTCAACCCAAGCCCCCAGCTGCTCACAAACCTCACCTGGCAATCCGGAAGTTATCAACGGGCAAGGCAAAGGGCTAACACCGGTCAGTCTATTGTTTTTTGAAAGTCGTGGAGCTGCAATTTGCTTATCAATTTCCGCAAAATCAATCGGCTTGGAAAAATCAAACACAAATCCCATTCCGCAGTTTTGAGTTTTGAGTTTTGAGTTTTGAGTTTCCTGACCTACTTCGAGCATTTCTTCTATCGGTGTCACACCATAAAGCGGGTCTTTGCTGAAAACCCAAGCGAAAGCTAATGCTCCCGCCAATCGGCCATTGATATAGACCGGTGAACCGCTGCACCCGCCTATAGGGCCTGCGTGAATAAAACGCTCATCAGTGCTCTGGACCAAAATTGCATCCCTGCCCGGCGATATATTGCGGACTACGCTGAGAACCTCCAGAGCAAACTTCTCTATCTCAGTACCTTTATAGCAGGTAAGGCAATACGCCTCCATCCCGGGCTGGATTTCATCAACACTAATATATTTATTAGGGTCCCACTCGCCGTGCCGCGCACTTGGCGCAGCAGGAATGCCTTTACTACTCTGCCCCCGCTCTTGCTTCGCAAGAAGCTGCGGTGGCTGCGTAGCACGGCCATCCCCTCGACTTGGTTCGACTTCGCGCTCGGGACAGGCTTGGCCGTGTTTCCACGGGCTGCCCCTCGACTCTGCTCGGGGCGGTGAGCTTGTCGAACCGGAAGCCTGTGCTACATTAATCAGGCCCAGAACCAGTAAAAAGTAAAGAATTTTACCCGCCTTACGTCTGGCGGGTTTACCTTCTGCCATAATTTTGAACATCTATATCCTTTCGATTGACCCGGTAGCACGGCCATCTTGGCCGTGTTTCCACGGGCTGCCCCTCGATTCTGCTCGGGGTGGTGAGCTTGTCGAACCGGAAGCCCACGCTACGTAAAAACAGGATTTTAATCGGTTAAAAGACCTGTTGCAAGATAAAAGTCATTCTGTTAGAATATCGGTTCAAATTCTAAACTGGTTTCAAATAAACCCCGTTAGATAACAGAGTATTTCAATATCTAACGGGGTAAATCGGATTAGATAGTGATCTATTTTTAGGAAAAAACGGAGAAATAAATGACCCCTTCGACTACGCTCAGGACAGGCCATTCGACTACTTCGACAATGCTTCCTTCGACCCCTCGGCTTCTCTCGGGACAGGCTGCGCTCAGGACAGGCGATATAAATCCGCTCAGGGTCATCCTGAGCGATGGTTCGATTTCACTCACCATCCTGTCTTCGACCCTGAGGCTCAGACCCGAAGGGAGCGGAGTCGAAGGACTGAAAGGAGCTGAAGAATGAGACCCGACCATCGCCACGAACTAAAAACCAATGAATTGGCCGAATGGCTAAGCAACTTGCCACAATGGACCAGGGAAAACCGCACATTTATTATCCTTGTATTGGCAGTGATTATTGTGGTCGCTTTTCTCTACATCCAGAGAATCCACAGCAAAAACATAGCAACTCGAAAACAGCTTGAGCTTACAAACCTTGCTGGCCAGTTATTGAGAGGCAAAATGCAAATCCTTCAAGCCCAGAGGAAGGGAAAAGACCTTTCATTTATACTCCTGCAGCCAGCCGAAAATCTCAGAATCTTCGCTGAAAACACAAATGACGACCAAATGGCCGCCTTTGCACTTATTAAACAAGCAGAAGCCCTGCAAGCCGAGCTGCTCTACCGCATGGGGACTATGCCCGAGCAGGAAAAAGCTACTCAGATAAACCGGGCAAAGGACAGCTACACCAAAGCACTCGAGAGATGCCTAACCAATCCATCATTAATGGCTGTGGCTAAATTCGGCCTGGGACTGTGCGAGGAAGAGCTCGGCAACTTCGAGGTGGCAGAGCAAATATATCGCGACATCACCGCAAACCCTGATTTCGAAGGCGCCGTAGCTGCCGTTCAGGCAAAGCTACGCCTTGAGACAATAACTGACTACAAGCAAAAAATAGTCTTTAGGCCGGCACCGAAGCCAAAACCTGCTGCGCCCGCACAACCACCGACCCAACCAAAACCAGTTGACACTAATTTGCCCATTG
>CAZUPG010000211.1:0-3898 GCA_964622085.1 uncultured Pirellulales bacterium
TACTTAAAGCACAGCAAAAAATAATGTTAGATAAATAGCTAACATTCCCAAAAAAAAAACGCCATAATTTTCTTGACATTTTTCACCTGATTAGATAAACTATATTTTTCAAGGATGGGTGTGAGAAGGCTTCTTGTTTATCCCTATCAAGCTTTCCCATACTGTAGCACGGCCATCCTGGCCGTGTCTTCACGGGCTGGAAGCCCGTGCCACTTAGTTGGATGGGGCGTGGGTCCTGATTTAATCAGGCCTACGCCTTTTTTATTAGCATTGTTCTATTCTTTGCTTATAATTATGCCTTTGTTCTATGGTTTGTAAAAAAACACATAAGGCTAATTAGATGGCAAAGGACAAAATTACCATAGTCGGTGCCGGCAACGTCGGCGCGACAACCGCGCACATCGCAGCGATAAGACAGCTTGGCGATATCGTCTTACTGGATGTAGTCAAGGGCCTGGCAGAGGGAAAAGCCCTCGACATCGCTGAATCTGCTCCCTTGCAGCTTTTCGATTCCAATATCATTGGAACTACCAACTGGCAGGATACTGCTGACAGCCATCTCGTCATAGTAACAAGCGGCCTGCCGCGTAAACCAGGTATGAGCCGCGATGACCTGCTCAAAACGAATGCCTGTATTGTCAAAGATGTCAGCCAAAAAATCGCAAAATATTCTCCTGACGGCATTGTTATCGTCGTCTGCAATCCGCTCGATGCAATGGTTTACACCACTGCAAAAGTTACCGGCTTTGCCAGGAATAAGGTAATGGGAATGGCTGGTGCCCTTGATTGCGCCCGCTTTAGCTACTTTCTTGCAACGCAGCTCAGCGTAAGCGCAAAGGATATAAAGTGCCTCTTGATGGGTGGCCACGGCGATGATATGGTCCCTTTGCCACGCTTTACTTTCGTCAATGAAAAGCCAATGACAGAGCTGCTTGACGAAAAGAAAATTGCTGAACTAATCGAAAGGACCCGCAACGCTGGTATCGAGATAGTAAATCTGCTCGGCTCCAGCGCCTATTACGCCCCCGCTGCCGGGGCGGTCAAAATGGCTGAGGCAATTTTGAAAGATAAAAATGAGCTTATTTGCTGCTGTGCTTATTGTGATAGCCAATACAATGTCGGCGGGTTTTTTGTCGGTGTCCCTGCTATTCTCGGTAAAAATGGCGTCGAAAAAATAGTTGAGCTTGACTTAAACGATTCTGAAAAGGCCCATTTCCAAAAATCCCTCGACCATGTAAAACAGCTCACCGAAAAAGTTGACAAACTCTTATAACCTATATGACCGCCCCTTTTCTGTCATCCTGAGCGACCCGTCCTCTGTAGCCGGTTTCTACGAAGCCTCTGGCGAAGTAGAATGGCGAAGGAGGAAGCGAAGGATCTGGCCACCGCGTTTACGCATTGACGCATTGACGCATCGTTTTGAAAACTCGAACATTTGAATTTTGACTCTGCCACACGGACGGCGGATAAATGTCGTCAGACAAGTTTGTTTCGAATTTAGTGCTTAGGATTTCGAATTTTTTCACAATCTCTGAGTCCTCGGTGCCCTCTGAGGCCAATTTTGCTTGATGTTTTCAGTAATCATAAATTCACGAATCGGTCAGTTTGAGTAACTTGATATACAATAGGCGGATATCACAGGCAAATATGGGCAGATTATCTTACTGCAAAAAAGATGTTGCCTGGCCAGATGAGAATATTAGTGTCGTCATTATAAGTTGCGAACGTGAATAGATGTGGGGTCGCAAAATAGAGCCCCTTTGGATAGCTGCTTTTTTCTCCATTACATAACATGGGCTATTGGTGCTTCGTCGGACCCACAAAAACTCTATTTTTTGCATTTTTCTTAACTATGTGTCGTAACTTAATACCCGTAAAGCAGTTAGATGAGCGGATTTTTGTGAGCGAAATGACACAAGTTTTCTTGACGGATGTTGTAATCCCCGATAAAATGCAGTTCAATTTGTGAATGTGAACACAAGTATCAAGTAAACGTAGTATAGCTTATGAGGTATCATAAAATTCCGGATGAAACTGTCCGGCGGCTGCCGGTTTATCTCAGAGGACTGCTGTTTCTGTCAGAGCAGGGCCAGAAGAGTATATCCAGCCGGGATTTGGCTGATTTCCTATGCGTTAATCCCTGGCAGATAAGAAAGGATTTTTCCTACTTTGGCGAGTTTGGTACACCTGGAGTGGGCTATAAAATAGAAAAGCTCGCAAAGGAAATCAAAAAAATACTAAAACTTCATATCGTCCGGAAGGCGGCTTTAGTTGGAGTTGGCAATCTGGGCTCGGCTGTTTTGGCATATCCGGGTTTTAGAGTATATGGTTTCAACATCGCTGCTGCTTTCGACAAAAATCCTAAAAAAATCGGTAAGAAAATAGGTAATATTGTTATTGAAGACGTTTCAAATCTGCAGGTCTTGAAGAAACGAAAAATCAACCTTGCAATGATAGCCGTTCCTCGCGATGCTGCTCAGCAAATAGCCGACGCATTGGTAAAAGCAGATGTAAAGGGCATCTTAAATTTTTCCCCTTGTTATGTAACGGTACCTAATAAGGTCAAAGTCATAACGATTGATATTGCAATGGACCTTGCTCGCTTGCCGTATTATATGCCGGCTAATTCAACCGCGAGACACTGAACTGCTGCTTATGAGATTAAGGTGATAGCTCTAAAGATTTTCAAATTATGATTTAGGAATTGAAAATGGCAACAAAGAAATTAACCAAAGACGCCTTCAACGAATTGATTGACAACCTTATAGCTAAACAAAAGGTAATAGGCGTTCAATCCAAGGGTGATAAGTTCGATTTTGGGTTACTTCAGTCAGCTAAGAATTTAAGGCTTGATTATGATGTTACCCTGCTGCCGCCGAAAAAATATTTTCTCCCACCGATTGAAACGCTGCTTACCTATGAAATTGGAGGTGAATATAAATCGCAGTACGATGACGAAAAGTTTGTCCTGGTCGGCGTTCATCCTTACGACATGATTGCTATAAACCAGATGGACAATCTTTTCAGTCAGGACAATGCAGACACTCATTATATGACCAGGCGTAATAGCGCAACCTTAATTGCCTGCGATGTAATAACACCATCAGAAAATGTATTTGCCTCGTCAATGGGGACGGCTACCGTCAATAAAGGTTACGATATTCTTCTAACTGATATTGGCGATGGTTATGTGGCTGAGGCTGCTACGGAAAAGGGCCAAACTCTCTTGGCAAAAGCAACACAGGCCATCGAGACAAGTGATAAAGATTTGAAAAAACGCCGGGAACTCTGGGACAGGAATGAAAAAGGGCTGAATAAACATCAGTTGAAATGCAAACCTTCTGATTTGCCAAAGCTCCTTGAAAAGGCTTATGACCATCCTGTGTGGGAGGAAAAGGCAAAGACCTGTTTTAGCTGCGGTTCCTGCAATCAAGTATGTCCGACCTGCTATTGTTTCAATGTTCAGGACGATGTTAATTGGGATCTGAAGACAGGCAAACGACAGAGATTCTGGGATGGTTGTTTGCTTGATGGTTTTACAAAGGTTGCTGGTGGTCATGAATTTAGAGGTAACAGAGCCGACCGTTTTCGCCATCGACTCTACAGGAAGGGTAAATATGTGCCAGCCAAAATCGGCGGCCAAATCGCTTGTGTCGGCTGCGGAAGATGTATAAACGCCTGTCTGCCGGACATTGCTAATCCGGTTAGCATATACAACAGGCTCGTTGAAGATATCGGTGTTGATTAACAGTAATGTATCACGGGCTTCCAGCCCGTGATACCACGGCCAGGATGGCCGTGGTACATAAGGAGTTTCACGAATGTATCAGTGCTGCACTACACAAAAAGACATTTACCTGCCGAGACCGGCCACAATAAACAAAACCAGAATAATGAA
>CAZUPG010000212.1:0-3868 GCA_964622085.1 uncultured Pirellulales bacterium
ACTACCTTATTATGGACAAAGTTAAACAATCCATTTGTTAAAAAAGCCATCTTTTTAACTATTTGGTTTGCTGTCCTTGGGGCTGTAGATGACTGGTTAAAGCTTACTAGTGCCATCCGACATCGGGGCAGAAGTGGTCTTTTCGCCTGGGAAAAACTCGTCTTTCAAATTGGCGGAGCTGTTTTAATCGCCTCATTTTTATTTGCTGATTTTGTCAATATCCCGGATGCCAAGCTATTTTGGCTGCCGTTCTATAAGCACGGTTTGTCTTTGGCCAACTGGATGTTCATATTGATAGCGATTTTCTATATATCAGCTACCAGCAATGCCGTTAACTTGGCCGATGGTATGGATGGATTAGCTGCCGGATTGCTTGGAATAGTTTCTTTTGTGCTGGTAGTGCTTTGTTATGTCGCCTCTGAGGCGATGGTGCGAACTACCACTGTCACCTGGTCAAGTTATCTTCTTTTGCCGCACATACCACAGGCTGGCGAGCTGTGCATATTTTTTTCTGCCATATTAGGGGCTGTACTGGGCTTCTTGTGGTACAACTGCCATCCAGCCCAGACCTTTATGGGTGATGTTGGCTCGCTGCCTTTGGGGGCTGCTATGGGCTATGGTGCACTGGTAACGAGAAATGAGATTCTGCTTTTCATTATTGGCGGCGTGTTCGTCATAGAATTAGTCAGCGTGGTATTGCAGGTCGGCTATTTCAAATACACCGGCGGAAAACGGCTGTTTAGATGTGCGCCCATCCATCATCATTTTCATCTGGTTGGCTGGTCTGAGCCGCAGGTAGTTGTGCGATTCTGGCTCTTAGCCGCCGCCTTCGCTGCCCTTGCCCTCGCCACCCTCAAAATCCGCTAACCTGTGATTATATTCGTCTTATGTCTTCGGTCTAAAAATTGCCCTCTGTGGCTTTGAAAAATTCGCCTAATACGGCTTTGGCTTGCGCCTGGCTAATGCTTTATCTGAGTACCTTTTAATTTGAGTTGCAAGTGTGTTGACGTCGCCGTCCCAATCATTACCTGCATAGGATTCGATAAACAGTCTCTTAAGTTTGTCGTCGAAGTATCGTTCAGTCATACTGTGGTGTAATCTTCCAAGATTTTTGAGTTGCTGCTTTTTATTCGTAACATTTTGCGACATCCGGTGCAAATCTATAACCGCAAACTCCCACCCGCCTTTGCTCTGGTTTTCTTTTATGAATATATGCCATACATATAAGTCCGGCAGACTGATCTTCTTTCTGTGTATCCTGCGGATAAATGCTGCCAAATCGACTATGATTTTCTCTTTCTGCTGCCTGTCTAATCGCTGCCAACTCTGTTTAACAAAATCTGTCAAAGATTGGCCCTCTAATTTTTCGGTGATGAGGAAAGATTTTCTTTCCAGAGACCACTTTATTTTTTCGCCGTAACAAACCGGCTTGTACGTCCCGATACCGTTGCCGCAAAGCAGCCGTGTATTTTCCCATTCGCATCGTGCCTGCGAACAAAATTGTCCAAAATTCCGCCGTGTAAAGAGCATATCCTTGAAGTGCGGATGAAAAAAACGCTTCATAAAAAATTGCTTTTCCTGCCCGCCCAGCTTAAATGTTACCACATCGCGCTTATTGTTTTTGCCTATCGTCTGTCCACCGTGATACTGGAAAAAATCGTCAAACGACTTGAGCCCAAACTCGCTAAAAAACCGCGACCACGATTCTGAAAAAAATATTCTTTTCATTCTATGCCTCTGTTCCTCTGTCCCTTCTACACCCCCAGTTTAAGCCCCTCATCCGATATGGTCAATGAGATTTTGTTTACCCCCGCCACCTGCCTGTCCCCGCGTAGGCGGGGATCCACTCATCTACTCATCAACGCTTCTACTCATTCACTCATCCACTATCCGGCATCCAGTATCGAGAATCCAGTATCCAGCCACTAATATTCTTGCAAAATCAAAAAATTTCGAATAATATTAACCACAGATTATGCAGATATTTTATTCTAAAAGGTAATTATGGATTTATCGAAGTATTAATGAAAAGTAAATAATAAGGATTTTATAAAAGGGAGCAAATATGGAAGAAAAAATTAAGTTTAAAAGGTATCATACGACTTCGGTTTGGACGACGACGATAGCTGCAGTTGCTTCCTTACTTGCTGGTATAATAGCTGTTATTTTAGCGTTTTTACTTTCAAGTTCATCGTATGAAGAAACAATTAGAATCTCAAGAAAAAATTTTGATGAATTAGAATATCGGATGATGCTTCTGGAAACTAAGGTAGATTCAATTAGTTCAAGTTTGGAAGACACAAATGATATTGAAATAATGATTCTTTCTAAAGATGTCGACTCGATAAGGTCAGAACTAGTGAGTTTGAAGAATCTTATTTTGCAAGATCCGGAGGCAACACTCACGTTGCCTTTGTTAAAGAAAGACATCGATCAGCTAAGAGATTCACATAGTTCGATACGTAAAAACATTGACAATATGGTTGGTCTTAGTAAATGGTTTATTGGATCACTAATTACTATTTCTGTCGGCCTGATGGGTTTGGTCGTTACGGTTATATTGAAAGGTAAGTAATAGTCGTAGGTTAATTCATCCAAGAATATTTAAGAATGTAAACGCTATTTCTTATTGGATGATTTGAAGTTACAAATCATAAAATAGAACCATGTAACTATGCCCTTTGAAAAACTCGATTCCGTCTGCAAAAAGGATGGATGGTGGTAAGTTTTGGACACATTCTGAAGAAAGGATTCTGCCATAATGAATAAAGACCAGAAAATTGAAAAACTGAGACGCCAACTCAGCATTATCGAAGAGTTGAAAGGGGAGTCGCCAGATTCTCCCAAGTTTAAGAAGTGGGAGCGTGATACACGAGTAGCCTTGGAAAATATCTTCGGCAAAGGTAAGGGGCGTGTGGCTGAGTTTGTCAACATACAATACCATCGTAAACCTACGTGGAATGAGGCTCGGTTTGGAGGAATTCGTGGTAACCCATACTTGGAGGGATTAGGAGAAGCTGAGGTACTTCTGAAATCACTTATAGATGAGATAAATGAATGGGAGGTTGAGGAGAAAGCTGGCGATGTGGTGTGCGAAGAAGTGCCAAATGCTATAGCAACGATGGAATATTTGTGCAAAAGGTTCCATTTAGTAGTCAGGCAGTTAAGGTCTCGCCATAATGGCCGACAGACGTTACAAATCGAGGATGAATATGACGTACAGGACTTGCTCCATGCGCTACTCACCATTTATTTCGATGACATTCGACCTGAAGAATGGACACCAAGTTATGCAGGTGGTAGTTCTCGCATGGATTTTCTCTTGAAACAAGAACAAATCGTTGTTGAGGTAAAAAAGACACGCAATGGACTTGGTGCAAAAGAGGTTGGAGATCAACTGCTTATCGACATCCAAAGATATAAAACACATCCAGATTGCAAGACATTATTCTGCTTTGTTTATGATCCGGATGGCAGGATTTCGAATCCGAGAGGTATTGAAAACGACCTTAACAAAACCTATAATGGTCTTCCTGTCAAAGTCTTAATAACACCAACTGGACTGTAGCCCTACGCTTTGTGGGGTTAGGATTGCCACGTCGTCCGCTGATGGCGGATTCCTCGCAATGACTAAAAATTAGATTCCTGCTCCTTCGACTTTGCTCAGGACAAGTTTTGCAGGAATGACAAATAATCGATACACTTCACGCTCTTATGATATCCGTTATTTTCATCAATCGGCTGGTCTAAATTCGTGGTTAGGTTAGTCTTTAGTCTTTGGTCTTTAGTCTTTGGTCTTTAGTCTTTGGTCTTTAGTCTTGAGTCTAATCCGTGCATTAGGCACGGATAATATCCGTTATTTTCATCA
>CAZUPG010000213.1:0-3775 GCA_964622085.1 uncultured Pirellulales bacterium
ATCGCCCAGGGCATACGAGATAAAATGCCGGCCATAATTATCAAACTAATACCATTGCCTATGCCATATTCATCAATCTGCTCACCGAGCCACATCAAAAAGATGGTGCCGGCAGTCATCCCGATAACACCCATTATCAGGGCCTGACGATGCATGCCCGGATAAGTCAATCCTTCCCCTCCCAACAGCTTCATAAACATTAGCGATTGAATAAGACATATCCCCACAGCCAGGTATCGTGTATATTCCTGTATCTTTTTGTATCCGGTTTGCCCTTCCTGACGCAATTTCTTCAAAGCAGGGACAACCTCACCTAACAGCATAAGGATAATCGATGCGGTAATATAGGGCATAATTCCTAAGCCGAACAGGCTGCTTTTTTGCAAAGTTCCGCCGGTAAACATTTGCATGTATTCAGCAGCCCTGGCCATACCACCCTCAGTATCTCTTGTGGCCACAGCATTAGTTATCGCTTTCTGGTCAAAACCAGGGACAGGGATATGGAAGCCGACGCGATATATGATTAACAGCGTCAAAGTAAAAAGAATCTTGTTGCGCAGGTCCTGGATTCTGAATATGTTAATTACTGTTGAAAGCATCTTGATATTTTCCGGTGCTCTTTCATTCTATATAGTTAAAATAGTCATTCTATCATTTTTGCCGTGCCGCCACAACCCACAATTTTTTGCTCGGCGGTTTTGCTGAATTTATGAGCTGTTACCTGCAGTTTTTTTGTCAGTCCGCCGCCGCCAAGAATCTTGACTTTGCTTTTGCAGTTATCAATCAATCCGGCATTGGACAATTGCTCCACACCGACATTTGAACCATCATCAAATCTTTCCAACTGTGATACGTTGACGATATCGAAGCGTATTGCGAACCTGTAATTGCTAAAGCCACGTTTGGGAAGTCGGCGAAACAAAGGCATTTGGCCACCTTCATAGAGCGATACGGAGGTCGAGCCAGCCCTGCTACCGCTGCCCTTGTGGCCCCGGCCACAGGTTTTACCATGACCGGTGCCAGTTCCTCTACCCACACGCTTGCGGCTTTTGTGCTTACCCGCGACGGAAGTTATTTCGAAATTTAACATCTGCATCACCTACCTGTTAGTCGTTAATCATTACACCACGCATAGATTCAACCAGTTCTTTACTGCGCAATTTTAACAACCCATCCAGAGTGGCCTTTACTACATTCTTGGCTGAGGTGCTTCCATACACTTTTGTAAGGACATCCTGAACGCCGGCATATTCGAGAACTGCTCGAGCGCTGGAGCCGGCTATAACTCCCGTGCCAGCGCTGGCCGGGACCAGAACTATCTTTGTAGCCCTGCATTTACCATCGATACGGTGTGGAATCGTTCGGCCAAGTAAAGCAATTTTGTGCAATGATTTTTTGGCATCTTTCACGCCTTTCTCGACTGCCAGCGGGACTTCATTAGCTTTACCGTAACCGATACCCACAGTGCCTGCGCGGTCACCAACCACAACCAGTGCCGCAAAGCTAAACCTTCGGCCGCCTTTAACAACTTTTGAACAGCGATATACTTTAACGACCGTATCTTCAAACGGCTTTTCTTTTGGTTCAATTGTTTTAACCCCGTTAGAAATCTGCACCTTTGGTACGACGCTTTCTTTTGGGGTCTTACTTCTAACGGGGTTAACTGCTTCTATTGCCAATTTTTTCTCCAATTCCAAAAAGCCTTTTTGCCACAAAGACACCAAGGCACTAAAGCTTAAATATACTTATTTTTTAATTCATAATTTCTTTGTGCCTTCGTGGCTAAATTCAATTAAAAGACCAGCCCGGCTTGTCTGGCCGCTTCGGAAAGGGCCTTGACTCTGCCGTGAAACTTATAGCGGTTTCTGTCAAAGCAAACGCATTTAATGCCAACACTAATAGCCTGTTTTGCAACTGCCTCGCCTACTGCTTGAGCAGCTTTCTTATCACCGGTATTAGACAGCTTCTCACGAAGGGCTTTCGCTCTCGTGCTTGCCGAAACTAATGTTGCACCTGCTGTATCATCTATAATCTGGGCGTAAATATGCCTATTAGAGCGAAATACCGACAGTCTTGGTCTGTCAGATGTTCCAAAGACCTTTTTACGGACGTGATACTTACGTCTCTGCGCTGCTTTTTTTATTTTTTCACTGGTCGTTACCATTAAAAATCAACTTCCAATCACGATTTATTACTGTTGGCGAATCTTGACTCCACCACACGGACGGCGGATAAATGTCGTCAGACAAGTTTCGATTTCTTTTCCAATAGTCAATATTCAATTTGCTTTGTAGAAAACAATTTAGAGTGTCATTTCTTATGCTGCTCCCGAAGTAAATGCTTTACCGGCCTTGCGTCGTACTTGTTCGTCGGCGTAACGGATGCCCTTTCCTTTATAGGGTTCAGGCGGTCTTATTTTTCGGATATCAGCGGCGAGCTGGCCCAGCAGTCTCTTGTCTATTGACGAAAGGGTGAACTTAGCGGGAACTTCATTGCCCCTGGTTGCATCAACTTTGATGCTGACCTTTATACCTTTTGGTATTGCCATCTCTACCGGATGGGAAAAGCCAATCTGAAAAACCAGCTTTTCACCTTTTTCTTTGACGTTAAAGCCGGTACCGTATATTTCCATTTTTTTCTCGAAACCCGTATTGACGCCGGTAACCATATTGGCAATCAAGGCACGCGTTGTGCCGTGTAGCTGTTTGCACTGACGGTTTTGAGGATGTTCATTTTCAACCAGTATTTTACCTTCGGAATCGTCGATTTTCACCTTTATGCGTGGGGAGCAATCCATCTGGAGCTCACCAAGGGGCCCCGAGACCTTGATAGAAAGGCCTCTTTGCTCGACCATAACTGCCCGAGGAATAGTAATAGGTTTTTTCCCAATGCGACTCATACTTCGATAAACTCAGTATGACGGTGAGCTTGTCCACTCGGACCCGAACGGCGAACCGTCATTAGCTAACCGTACAAAGTATCTCACCGCCGACGTTATTCTGGCGGCAGCTTTTATCACTCATTACGCCTTTACTTGTCGAAACAATTGCTACACCCATACCGGCCAAAACTTTCGGTAATTTGTCAACGGACGAATAGATTCTTCGGCCGGGTTTGCTTACTCTTGTTATCTCGTTAATAACAGACTGGCCTTCTTCGTCGTACTTCAATATAATCCTTAGTATCCCCTGCTTATTATCATCAATTCGGTCGAAATCTCTGATATAACCTTCCTCTTTCAGGACGGCCGCTATGCCTTCGCAGATATTCGACGCCCTGATGTTAACCTGCTCTTTGTTTATTCGCACAGCATTGCGAATTCTCGTTAGCATATCGGCTATTGGGTCACTGTAACTCATTGATTAACACCTTGTGTTTTTATGTCTTATGCCTCTTTGATTTACCAGCTTGCTTTCTTTACTCCCGGTATTTTTCCTTCGTTCGCTAAAGTTCTAAAGCAAACCCGGCAAATTTTGAACTTGCGATAAACAGCTCTTGACCTGCCACAAAGCTGGCAGCGCGTGTATTGTCTAACGCGAAATTTTTGTTTCTTCTCTGCCTTGTTTTCCAATGCTTTAGTTGACATCTATAGGCCTCAATCCTCGTATCTTGGTCTAAATTTATTCTCCACGTTTTATTGATGTAGAATCTTTGAACGGCATACCAAAAAGCCGAAGCATTTTTCTTGCCTCTTCATCGCTCTTCGCCGTCGTTACAAAGGTTATGTTCATACCCTGCTGAAACTCCATCTTTGCCGGGTTGATTTCCGGAAAAA
>CAZUPG010000214.1:0-3728 GCA_964622085.1 uncultured Pirellulales bacterium
CATCAAAATCTGGCTCGTGCGTTAAAGGTTGCCGCCGAGGCCGTCGCCGGAGGTGTGGATTGGCTCGAAGCTGGTACGCCTCTTATTAAAAGTGAGGGGTTGGAAGCGGTTCGTGCCTTGAGGCGGGAATTCCCATCTGTAACGATAGTCGCCGATATGAAGATTATAGATGCCGGTCGGCTGGAGACTGAATGTGCGGCAAAAGCCGGCGCAGATATTGTTCACGTTCTCGCTTCGGCCTCGGACGCGACTATAATCGAATGCATCGATTCAGCCCGCCGCTATGATGCTAAAATCACTGTTGATTTGCTGGGCTTGGAAAACACAGAAAGAATGCTTCAACGCGCAAAAGAGGTAGAGTCAATGGGTGCATTCTCGATTTGTGTGCACACACCAATAGATATGCAAATGCGAGGGGAATTGCCTTTTGAGGATTTGAAAAAAATTTCCTCGGCAGTGAGTATTCCGGTGGCCGTTGCGGGAGGGATTAACTCTGAGACGGTTGTGGATGCAATTAAGGCCGGCGCAACGATTATAATTGTCGGTGGTGCAATCACAAAGTCAGCCGATGCCAGAGCAGCTACCGAGACTATGAAAAAGGCAATGTCCACGGGTGTTCCGGCAAGAAGCACCTTTTTCAAGCGTGGTGATGAGAAAGGTATTGCCGAAGTTTTGGCTAAAACGTCGGCTGCAGATGTAACCGAAGCGCTGCACAACAGTGGTGAATTGGCTGGTATCAAGCCCATAGTGCAGGGGGTGAAGATGGTGGGTCGAGCACTTACCGTGTGGACTTATCCGGGTGACTGGAGCAAGCCCGTTGAGGCGATAGATGAAGCTGAAGCGGGGCAGGTAATTGTGATAGATGCGGGAGGAATGCCGCCGGCGGTCTGGGGTGAGAAGGCTACCAAAAGCTGTCTGCAGCGTAAGCTCGCCGGGGTGGTTATTAACGGCGCTATCCGAGATATCGCAAATATCCGTGAGATGAAGTTTCCAGCTTTTGCCAAGCTTATAACACCGGTAGCCGGTGAGCCGAAAGGCCAGGGAATGATTGGCGTGCCGATAAAAATTGGTGGCCGGTATATCCGTACCGGCGACTGGATTGTTGGTGACGATGATGGGGTAGTGGTGATTCCCCAGGAAAAGGCCGTCGAAGTAGCAAATCGAGCTCAGGCGGTTGTCGAGCGGGAAGAACGTGAAATGACTGAAATTGAACAGGGTAGTACTTTGGGCAAGGTGTCAGAGTTGATGCGGTGGGAGCAATTGAGCAGTCATCGAGAAAACGCAAAGCGAAAAATGTAAAGTGTAAAACTGTCGAATTCCACAGTTTTTCGTTCTTATCCGCCAGACGCACGGCGGATTTAGCTTTAAGCTTTTAGCTCCCAACCTAAGGGACTCCTTACGGAGAAAAAGTGGCAGAAAAATTAACAACAAACAGCCCTTCGGCGGTGAGCCGCTCAGGACGGTCGAACCGAAATCTGATTGAGCTTGTAACGGCGCAGCTTGCCGGCATCAAGGCGCTGATTAGTCGGATAGAGTCCGCCGACGGCAGAGTGTCGGATAAAATTATCGAAATGATACTGCAAACCGATAAGATTTTTATCACCGGTCAGGGTAGAAGCGGCCTGGTTGCCCAGTGCCTCGCTACCCGGCTGGCACAAATCGGCTTTATCGTGCATATCCCGGGGCAGGCAACCTGCCAGAAAATCGAAAAGCCGGACATGCTGATTGCGTTTTCCTGCAGAGGAACGACGAAGACTGTTGTCGAGTATGCACGGGTCTCTCGGGAAGTTGGAGCAAGGATTGCTGTGGTGACAGCTTTTGGCGATTCTATTCTGGCTGAGCTGGCAGATGCGGTTGTGCTGATGCCTTCAGACGATGAGAACATCAGGGCCGTGTGCCGTTATCCTGTCGGGCCTAATAATAATACTTTGTTCGAACAAGCGGCACTTTTGTATGTTGACGCCTTAGTTTATATTCTTCTGGAGCGGAAAGGAATTTGTAAAAGTATCATCAGCCAACGGCATACGAATCTCGAATAGACGTGGTGAGGATTATGTACTTCGAGGGTCAATTCAAACAGTATATGGACGACCTGGCGGGCAAAAAACCAGCCCCTGGTGGTGGAAGTGCAGCCGCTGCGGCAGGCGCTCTTGGAGTGAGTCTGCTTAGTATGGTAGCAAATTTCACGGTTCGACCCAGCTCACCGCAGGCAGTTCGACGTAGCTCACCGCAGGTCGAGGCCGAGGTGCAGGAGGTTTTATCATCGGCTGAAAAGTTACGTTCGGAGTTACAAAAGCTAATCGATGAAGATATAGTTGCGTACAGGCGAGTCTCTGCCGCCTATAAAATGCCGAAAGATAGTGAAAAGGAAAAAACGGCGAGAAGCAAAGCGATTCAGGCGGCACTGAAAGAAGCTATGTCAGTACCTTTGGCAATCTGCAGGAATTTATACGAGGCCATTGGTTTGTGCGAGCCGCTTCTGAAAAAAGGCAACGTCAATCTGGTAAGTGACGTGGGGGTGGCTGCCGAGCTTATTGCCGCAGCTTTTGTCTCTGCGGTATTGAACGTTGAGATAAATCTGGCTGGAATTGAAGACCCGGATATGGTTGGTAGGGGCGGTTCGCGAACCGCCCCTACAATCAGGGACGAATTGTCATCCAAGGAAAAGCAAATTCAGATAATTAGGCAAAATATTGTCAGCCAGACAAAGAATTTCAGCCACGAAGACACAAAGAAAGTAAGAAATAGTTAAAAATTAAAAATTAGTGTCTTGGTGCCTTTGTGGCAAAAAACAGTGGAGAAGATTCGATGACAGCGACTTTATTGCAGGGGGAAGAATTAGCTTCTAAGATGAAGGAGCAGCTTAAAAGAGATGTGGAAGAGTTAAATTCGAAGGGAGTTTCGCCACACCTGGTGGCGGTTCAGGTGTGTGAGAGTCCGGCAGCTCGGGTGTATCTCAAGCAGCAGCAGAAGGCCTTTGAGAGAATCGGCATTGAATATGAAGTGAAGCAGTTACCCGGAACGACCACTCAGCAGGAGCTTTTAGATTGCATAGAACAGTTAAACGTGGATGGTTCGGTTACGGGCATACTTCTAATGATGCCCCTTCCTGAAGGTATAGATGCCCGGCAGGTGCAGGTGAAGATTGCGCCGGATAAGGATGTTGAAGGGATGCACCCGGCTAATATGGGTCGGCTCGTTTACCCCGTTAGAAATATCACAGGCGGAGGACAAGCCACAGAAGAAACGATTTCTAACGGGGTTTATGGCGAGATGGGGCTATCGCCTTGCACGGCTCGTGGGGCAATTGAGCTTCTTAAATCGAGCGGTGTAGAGCTTAAAGGTAAAGAAGCGGTTGTAGTGGGTCATTCGGAGATTGTAGGCAAGCCACTTGCTTTAATGTTACTTTCGTCTCAGACGGCTTCACCTACTGTTACCGTTTGTCATATAGCGACGAAGGACCTTGCCTTTCATACGAAAAGGGCGGATATCCTTCTTGTTTCCGTTGGTAAGCCGGGGCTAATTCAGGCAGATATGGTGAAAGAAGGTGTTATCGTAATTGATATCGGTATTAACCGTGTCCCAGTTACTGATGAAAAAGGCAATCCTGTGCTGAATGAAAAGGGCAAACCCAGGGAAAAAATCGTTGGCGATGTGGACTTCGAGAAAATTATGGAAAAAGCCAGTTTTATCACGCCTGTACCGGGGGGGGTAGGCCCGATGACCAC
>CAZUPG010000215.1:0-3725 GCA_964622085.1 uncultured Pirellulales bacterium
TAAGGAAGTCGTCCCGCACCAATTGAGCCTTGGCGCCGTACCGAGTTGCCCGCAGGGATGCAGCTTGGCTGGGGGACAATTGGTGCGGGACTCCACAATTTTATTTTTAATTTTTAATTTTTAAGGAGAGTATTATGGCGTTGGTTGATACGAGAAAGATGTTCGAGAAGGCCTACAAGAACGGCTATGCAATCGGTGCGTTCAATGTAAACAATATGGAAATTACACAGGGGATTATCGATGCCGCGGCCGAAGAAAGGGCCCCGCTTATCCTGCAGGTATCCAGAGGCGCACGTGAATACGCGAAAATTAGCTATCTCAAGGCGATTATCAACGTGGTGGTCGAGGAAAATCCTGACATTCCTGTCGCAATACACTTAGACCACGGCGATACTTTTGAGACCTGTAAACAATTCGTGGACGACGGCTTTACTTCGGTAATGATAGATGCATCGAAACTCCCATTTGAGGAAAACATCGCAGCTACAAAAAAGGTGGCTGAGTATGCCCACGCTCGGAATGTTGTTGTAGAAGCTGAATTGGGGCAATTAGGCGGAATCGAAGAGGATGTAGTTGGAGTCGATGATGTGAGCAAACATTTGACGGACCCAAATAAGGCGATTGAATTTGTGGGAAAAAGCGGCTGTGATTCACTGGCGGTCGCCTGCGGGACCAGTCACGGCGCCTACAAATTCAAGAGCGAACCGAAGCTGGCTTTCGACGTGATACAAGAGATTGCTGACAAACTGCCCGGATTTCCGCTGGTTATGCACGGCTCAAGCAGCGTACTGAGGGAGTTTGTCGACCTTATTAACAAGTACGGCGGTGATATGCCCAATGCAATGGGAGTTCCGGAAGAATCCATCAGCAAGGCAGCAAAGATGGCAATCTGCAAGGTCAACATTGATACCGACTTGCGGCTGGCACTAACAGCTAAAATCCGGCAGGTCTTTGCCGAAAAACCCAGCGAGTTCGACCCGCGCAAATTCCTCGGCCCGGGTAGAGAAGCTATTAAAGATATGGTCAAACACAAGCTGCACGTCTTTGGTTGCGCCGGAAAAGCAAGTGAGTGTGCGTGAAGGGTTCCCATTTTGCGATAAATTGCAAAATGGGGTCCCAAGAAAGTGAAAAGCTTGGAGCGAAAAATGGAGAATCGTAATTTAAGATTCAAAACCTACCTGATTCTGAGTTTGGCGATATTGTTCTGCGCTTTTGGTTTTTCATCTTTAGCTCCGGCTACAGAACCGAACGAGGCCCAGCGTTTTCCTGTCGGAAGTCAGGAACAGGGAGTCGCTGGCTGCCCAACTCCACAAATCGAGCGGATTTGCAACGCAATATATAAAGGCGAGTTTGCAACCGCTCGAAAGCTTCTCGGGGGCCCCATTTTGCGGTTCGACCGTCCTGAGCTCACCACCGAAGGGCAAAAGAAAAGCAAAATGGGAACCCTCGAAGAAAGCGAAAGGTCCCAGAGCACAGCAATTGCTCAGCTTGCAGATATTATTTCTGAACATGAAGCGATAGAAAAAAGTAGACAGTCTGCTCGTGAGGATGCGTATAGAGAGAGGTTAGTTGAGCTGGAAAAGTTCCAAGCCAAGTTCGTCCTGCCCTCGACAAGCTCGGGCCGTGAGCCTGTCGAACAGAGCGAAGCCTGCGGTGAGCACAGTCGAACCGTCGAAGGGACAGATTCCAACGATGCAGCTGATGTAAATGATTCAAACAATATCTATGAGGTGCTATCAGTTATTGCCAGGGCGTGCGAGTTTGCGGATGAGCAACAGAAAGAAAAGCTTTTGTCCAGACCGTATGTTAAACAAACCATCCAGAAAACAATAGACAAGGCCGCTGTTTACGAGTCGCAAGGCAAATGGCTTGATGCATATATAACCTGCTATAGCTGGCTGGGAGCCATTGAACCAAACAACAAGCAAATTGCAGATTATGCCGAGAAGCTTATAGAGAAAGCCAGTATTGCAGCATCTTTTCAAGACAGCCCCTGTGAGACCAGCAAGGAACGTTTCCAAGGTGTAAAAAAAGACATATTTGTCTGGGCGACTAATTTCCTGAAAGCTAATTACATTGACATTATTGATTACAAGCAAATGGCAACGGCTGGCTTAAAACGATGCCAGTTGCTGGGTGAGGCGATGGAATTTTCAACTGGTGATTTCCGAATGCCATTGATTGAATCAGGAGTTGAAAATCAAAAATCAAAAGTCGAAAATCGAAAATCTTTCGCTACCTGGTCAGCAGCTCTGGCGGCAGTTTCAGCCGAAGTTGAACAATCACCTATAGGATTCGATAATGATGAATTCGTAGATGTTTTTGAAAAAGTTCTGTCACTTAATGAAACAACTGTTGAACTGCCCCGTCCTATATTGATTGCACAATTTGCCGAAGCAGCGTTCTCTACACTCGACCCTTATACAGTTATAGTTTGGCCCAAACAGATGCAGGATTTTCAGAAGATGATGACCAATGAGTTTACAGGTATTGGCATAGAGATTACGAAACGAAAAGGGCTCTTGACGGTAGCGAGTTTGCTGCCTGATACGCCGGCCTACAACTCCGGCCTTGATGCTGGTGATGTGATAGAGAAGGTGGATGGTGTCCAAACAAAAGATATGACCCTAATCTGTGCGGTTCATAAGATAACCGGTGCCAAGGGCACCAAAGTAACGTTGACGATAAGACGCGCCGGTGAGGAAGAAGCCAAAGATATTACCATAACGAGAGCCAAGATAACCGTTCCAACAGTCCGTGGTTGGCGAAGGACTAAAGTAGGCAAATGGCGGTATATAATTGATGAACAGGATAAAATTGGCTATATCCAGCTAACCAGTTTTTCCGAGAAAACTTCTACAGATTTAGAAAAATTATTACGCAAGCTCGAGGCGGAAGACTTAAAGGGATTGATTCTGGACTTAAGATTCAATTCCGGCGGGCTTTTAAATAGTGCAATTGCGGTAACCGACAAATTCTTGAAAGAAGGCTTGATAGTCAGAACAGAACAAGGGTTCGGCAGAGGGTTAGTTTTTGAGGTGGCACACGAGAAAAATACACATCCGAATTATCCGCTTGTTGTACTAGTAAATTCCGGCTCAGCCAGTGCTTCCGAGATAGTGGCGGGAGCATTGGCCGACGTTAAACATAACCGGGCGATTTTGGCAGGAGAAAGAACTCATGGTAAAGGCAGCGTACAGGCAATAGCGTACTATCCAGGTAGAGGTGCCCAGTTGAAATATACGATGGCGTATTATCATTTACCTTCTGGTCAGAAAGTCGAAAACGCCGAGGCAATGAAAAAACAAGGTAGAAAGGATTGGGGCGTTGGGCCGGATATTGAGGTTAAATTAACAAGTAACGAACTTAAAAAAATGATTGAGGTGCAACGAGATAATAACGTATTGGTCAAAGCTAACCATGACAGCACAAAAGGCGAGCTTATAAAACACACGATAGAAGAAACCCTGGCTGCCGACCCGCAATTAGCGGTTGGGCTTTTAGTGGTTAAAAGCAAACTGATCGAGGCAGAAGTAACCCCCCGTGGAACGGGGGGCTAAATATTAAAATGCAAAATTAAGGAAGTCGTCCCGCACCAATTGAGTCTTGGCGCCGCACCGAGTTGCCCGCAGGGATTCAGCTTGGCTGGGGGACAATTGGTGCGGGACTCCACAATTTTTACTTTCGCTTTTTGAACTTTGGTTTTTTTAAGGTACACTGATTTG
>CAZUPG010000216.1:0-3709 GCA_964622085.1 uncultured Pirellulales bacterium
CGTGATGGGCTTCATCGTTTATTACAACGATGTTTTTGGCTTTAGACATATCGCCTAATACTTCCCGTACATAGGCTTCATTGCTTTTTGCACCGCGTTTGTCAACGCTGCGCTTTCTGGCAATTTGTTCTTCAGACTCCCAGCTTAACTTGTGCCAGTTGAGAATGTGAATTTTGCCTTGTCTCAGCTTTTCAATAAGACCGGCTGGCACAACGCCGAACTCGTCATAATAGTTACCTTTACCAAGCGGCTGTAAAACCTTGAGCCGCTCTTTAACCGTAAGCCCTGGTGCAATAACAAGAATGTACTTTGAGAATCTGGTATCCTGCGGATATGTAACCTTGTTCAAGACCTGCCAGGCAATCAGCATCGCCATAACAACGGTCTTGCCGGAGCCGGTTGCCATTTTTGAGCATAGACGAGCTAAATCACCGTCTTTTTGTATATCAATTCCCACTTTTTCAGAGGCGGGAGCTTCGATAAGCCAGATAAGCGTTTCTATCGCTTCAAGCTGGCAGAAAAAAAACGGATATTCACGTTGGTTTTTATCAAACCAGTGTTCTAAAAGCCGTTTTGTTATGCCAGTTACACCTCGATAGCCGTTATCACGCCAAGTCTTAACACGAGAGCGGATTTGATTTACAAGCGGCAACTCTATAAATTTGCCTGGGTCATCGAATGATTTTGAATCCGGCGTGGCGATTATATAACCTGCGGGACGGCGACCCTGTCTTTTATCGAAAGTCCTTTTTTCGCGCTCGTAGTGCCAGTGAAGTTTTGGCTCTTCAAACGGAGAGTTTATTATAAGATGGTCTATTTTTTGCTGGCCCATTAGTCAATATCCATAATCCGCAAGCTCTCAATGCCTCTGTCATCTACGATTTTTACCGCTATTCGTCTATTGTCCCCTGCCTCAAACGGCAGAGACACCGTGCCGAGATAAGCCTCAATAAGCTCCTCATCAATTTCAGCTTTAAGGTTCTTAGCTAATCTTGCCCAGCCTTTATCTTCTGCTGCCATCGGGAAAAATACCTGTTGTGGATAAACGCTTCTACCATCGTAGTCCGTATCGAGCATCCACATTGCAATTTTATCAGTTCCACCAGAGTCTATATTACCTGTTATTGTGTTGTAGTAATCAAAACCGAGCACTTCGACCTTATATTTACCCGCATCTTCTCCGTCTGTGATTTTTTCGAGCTTCACATCCGGCTGGCCGATAAGCCAGAAGCTTTCATTGCTTGAACGTTTCTTTTTCAAATCGTCTGTGAGTAAATCGGCGTTCATCTGTGCTTTTAACAGTGTAACACCAGGCCAGTCGGTTTCGTCAATATCTTTGGATGCCTCTGGGTCGAATTGAAAAGCAGCAAAGATAACTATCTTGGGTTTAGGCACAAGTAGCTGTGCTTCCTCTATCGCTAAGGCCACCTGTCTTTGCTCAAGTGGTGCGTGCTCTGGGCCAAAAGAAATCACAACTCTTTCTTGTTTATCACCTTTTGTTTCAGCATCGGCGTTTAACCATCGCGTTCCACCCATCGGCTCTACCCTTGAGAACTCGATTTTTTGTCCACTCTTGCCGCGTATGCCGGTCTTAAATAATTCATCGCGCCATTGGCCTTGTCTATGTGTCTCACCTGAGCGGACTACAGACGCATCGCTCACGGGCTGTTCCACAATTTCGCCCAGAGGTTTTACGGCTTGGGCGGGAACTGCTTCAACAGTAAACGGCCCTGTTACCCTCACCTTTGAATTATCAACAAATGGCTGGTCATAAAGTGTTTCTTCTATACTTGGTTCATTTTGAGCGATAGATTTCAATGTGATATGAGGAACAGTCTTATACTTGAAACCGCTTCCGACACCTTCAGAAGGATGGGCAAGCTCATAATAATCAAAAAGGGCAGTCATTAAACGTTGTTTTGCTAAAGTCAGCGCTATTCGTGATGTATCACAGGTAATCCAACGCCTACCCCATTGCTCAGCAACATAAGCCGTTGTCCCACTACCACAGGTCGGGTCAAACACTAAATCACCAGGGTCTGTGGTCATAAGCACACAACGCTCAACTACTTTTGTGGCTGTCTGAACCACATATATTTTTTCAATAGCGAAAGTGCTTTGAAGAGTATCTTCCCAGACTGAATGGTAAGCAACGACTGGGAAATCATCCTCAAAACGCTTGTATGTAAGAGTATTCCCAACACCCAGCAAGCGATGTGCTTTTTGTAGGCGGTCAAGGCCGTCTTTTGTAGTTTTCCAGTGTGTATCTGGTGCTGGGGAATAAACGATACTGTCAAGCTCATAAGGTTTTGAACCTTCATCAGTAGCTCCAGATGACATTATGCTGGCTGTTGAGAATCTTTTTCCTTCTGTAATTAAACGACCATTTTCAAAGTCATCGGACTTTAGTCGGCGGATTTGTCTATTTGGAAGCTCAATCCACTGATATGCTCCTGCTATCATTTCTTCCGATTTCTGTCTATAAAGTTGCCGATATTTTATTAGTTCTTTATTTTTTGAATACCAAAGAAGGTAGTCATAAACACTACCAATAAGCTTTGAAGGAAACCCTGTGGTTTTTCTGAACGCAATCAACGCAACGAAATTTTTCACCTCAAATACTTCATCCATAAGACTTCGCACAAGATGCACATTTTCATCAGAAATCTGGACAAAGCAGGAACCAGATTCTGTTAGCAGGTCTTTTGCTAATAACAGACGGTCGCGCAAATAGGCCAAATATGAATGAATCCCAAGCTCCCAGGTATCTCGGAATGCCTTAATCATTTCCGGCTCAGCGGTCAGGTCTTCGTCTTTGCCGTCTTTGACATCGCGTTTATTGACAAACGGCTGAAAATTTGAGCCGTACTTAATGCCGTAAGGCGGGTCGATATAGACCATTTGCACCTGCCCAGCCATTCCCTCTTTTTCCAAAAGACTGTTCATAACCAGCAGCGAATCGCCAGCAATCAGCCGATTAGACCAGTTGTGGGCGTGTTTGTAGAATTGTATCGCATCGCGGAGCGGCGGGTTTTCCTCTAAACTGTCAAAAAGCCCTGGCTGATATTGTGGCCCATTTTTCTTTTGTACTGCCTCGATTATAGTTTTAGGGTCTATCCGCTCGTGAACGTGAAGTGATACTGTCGGTACTTCAAAGGATGTATGCTCAGCTTTGCCCGCCCAGACAAGCTGTGGGTCTAAGTGCGGGTCATACTGATATTCCTTTTTCTGGCCGGTGTCTTTGTCTGTATCCGGCGTTACCAGTCCCACCGGCGGATTATTCAGCCGTTGTTTGTCCTTATGGTCGTATTGTTCAATATCCTTTTTGCTTGCCTTTTTCCGTCTTGCCATAGTTATCCCTCGAAAATTGACCCTCTGAAACCACGGTTATGTACTAAAATTATATAATAATATCTGTGCCACGCAAGGATATTCGGAGCAATTCTTTGCCGGACAGAGCGTTGATTGCATAATTACTGACCAAAAGAAAAGCCCTGCACCGAAGTACAGGGCTTTAATTAACAAGTAACAGCATTTGCCCTCCATAGCCCGAAGGGCGACGGAGGGTTAAACCAACACAGCGAAAATGCCTGACAGTTCATCCCCTATTTTAGATTCCACGGCCTGGCCTTTCGGCCTCGCCTGAAATCTTAGGGGACGTTCTAGTATATCCCTAGAAAGGAGGTGATCCAGCCGCAGGTTCCCCTAC
>CAZUPG010000217.1:0-3703 GCA_964622085.1 uncultured Pirellulales bacterium
ATCAGACAATACCCCAAGTTTCTATCAAAATATGCACTTTATAGGAACTTCCACAAGCGCAAAAAAGGGATTTCCTGTATTTGGTACCAATGATTTAGGTGGTACCTGGATAAATTGCCACGCGACCGGTTGGGCTTGGCGTGTAGCAGCAAATAAAAAATTAAAAGCTAAGATGTTCGATTGTATATCTTGGTTTGATGAAATTGGACAATATAGTAGTGCGTTTAGTACTTGGTATGGTTATCAATCTTTTGGAGGCGATACTGCTGGTGCTGACTGTAGCGGATTATTTGTCCGCTGTATAACAGGGTATGGGGGGTTCGGAGGTTGCGGAACCTGGGGCTGTAACTGTAGCGGTACTTTTATTGATTGTATGAGTGGTAGTAATTCCTGGGCGTTGCAAAGACAATTTACCGGACTTGCAATTAGATGTATAGCAGGCCTCCAAAGCTTCGCTGCGGGTAGTACCTATGATGGAGTCAATGCTAAGTTTGCTGGCCAATGTATAGACTGTGTTGTTTCTGGGAAGGGTGTCGATGGACTTGATAAGTATTTAGGAGAGAATTATAAATCCCTTGGTATGGGGGGCGGTTCTTCTAAAGGTATTTGCGGTAATGCGAAAATTATAAATTGCAGGTATGGATACGATTCTGAGTATGCTCGTGGTATTTCAAAAGCTTGTAGTAATTTAATAGCAATAGATGGAGAGCAGGCTACACATACAACAGCTTTTACAGGAGGGGATAATTCAAACATAACTATGACTGCAAAAACAATTGGGAAGGATGGAAATCAGATTTCATTTAAGGTATTTAATGTACCACCAGGATGGTCGGTCAGTTTGTCTGGAAAACAAATCTCTGTAAAAAAGACCACTGGACTGCAAAAAACAGCAACTGAGCTTCAAGCCTTATTAGAAGGGAATGGGGATGTTGCAGCTTTAATAACAGTTACGCAGATAGGGGACGGTTCAGGTTACATTGATGATATACACTCAGAAAAGTTTTTTGAGGGCGGGGCAGATAGACCACAAATCAAAGGAAACCATCCAATTATGCCAGCTAAATGTACAGCAGATACAACAGTTTACGCCTTCGACAATGGCCATAGTTATACGAACGAAGAAGCGACCGGAGATATTACGCTATCATTGCCCCCTGCGATTCCTGGTTTTGAATATAGATTTATCGTTATGGCCACTTACCAATTGCGTATCGACCCTTATGGTTCGGAAACTATTGCAATTAACGGCACGCAGCAGGATGCTGGTAAGCACATTTGGGCAGATGCGGCGGGTGAAAGCTGTTTATTAAAATGTGTAAAAGCTGGTCAATGGGAGCAATTTGATGCACTTGGAACATGGACGGCAGAGGCATAATAATCGAGAGGGACATAATTTATGGCAAACGAAATTCATATAGATTATGAAAGTGGTAATACACTTTACGCAGTTATCCGTAACAGTGCGGGACAGGTGTGGTATGTTGTTGGCCAAGTGTTTGAGGTGTGGGGCACCGGTGCTCGTAATGCGGACGATTATGATATAGCACTTGTGGATAAAGATGGTAGCAGGTATGTGGGTGATTTTGATGCCAATGTTTCTGCTGGACGTTATACGGTTCAGGTGTTTGTGCAGGCAGGTGCTAATCCTGCGGACAGTGATGACCTTACCGGCAGCGGCGCAATAATCTGGACGGGCAGCGGTGAACTGACAGTTGATAAGGTGCTTGCCAATAAAGCTATCCAGGACAAAACAACCGGCAAAATCGATTATTACGATGACGATGGCGAGACTGTTATTCTTACTCATACGCCGACCGATGGTGAATCGACAATTGAGAGGACACCGAGCTGATGGAAAAGCGTTTTTTGAAAGAGGCTTTATTTGCAGGACAGACCAGCAACGCCTTTAAGCTGGGCACTGTTCTAACACTGGGCTGGTTCTGGACGCGCATCGCCGGATGTTCGGTACTTTATCGTGGGCCCGGTATGGAAAGAATAGATTTTGATAATCTACTGGCAGTGGCCAAGTTAAATGCCGCTACAATTTCGCCGCCAGGTTATCTGCCGCATAATAATAACGAGACATATTTCTATGTTGTTCGTCGGGTCAATAGCTGTGGGTATCAGGAACGCACAATTGCTGCCGCGGTTAAAGTTTCGATAGATGCCGAAGGCAACCTGGCCAAATCGCAGCCAAATAAGATTTTCACCTGGCGTGCCGAACAAGCGGACGACAACAGGATACAGCTTCTCTGGTATTATTGCCCTATTGGACAAAAGTCCGAGCCAGCACGTTTTAAGGTTTATTGCGATGGTGGGACAGGACAAATCGACTATGAAAACCCCGTCGCTATAATCGAGTATGAGGGACGCAAGTTTTACGGTTACTTAACTGACGCACTTAACGCTGGTAGATACCTGTTTGCTATAAGGGCTGAAGATGCCGACGGCGTAACGAATAGTACATTAGCTTCGTTAAAAATTCAGCTTAATACTACAAATCCGGATGCAATCAACATTTTAAGCGCTGAAGCTGTCTAACGAAAAAGCATAAAAGCACAAAAGCGAAAGTTATTTGAGAATTGCTAAATATGTCCAACGGAATTGATTTTTTCCAGCCGATTCAAAGTGAGTTAGCGCTTGCAGGTGTTACTGTCTCGGTTTTGCTCGATGGGACATTGTGTCCAAATCTTGAGCTGGTAGAGATTGTGCGTGATGGCTGGCCTGAGTTTAGCCGGGCTAAATTGGCTTACAATCCAGCAGCGTATCCGGCTGACGAGCTAAAAACTGCTGAAGAGATTGAGCCGGAGTTTGCTATGGGCAAGTCAATCAGTATCCGGCGATATTTTAACGGCATAGCGCCCGGAGCAGCGGCTTTTAGCCATCCTGTTTTCGATGGTCAAATAGAGACCGTCGAGACAAACCTTGGCCCCGATGGCGAAAGCGTGGAGATTGTAGCGAGAGATTTCAGCGCAATAATGGAACGCATCACCGTCTATGGCCAGCGGGTGAGTAACTCAAATGGTTCATGCGTTTTTTTAGCTGGTCTTAACACTGCATTTAATCCTGGCGGCAGGGCAAATGCTAATCCAACACCGACAGAGCTTAATGGCAACCGTTTCACGACCTTTTGTGCTGAGCCATCGCAAAGTAAGCTCTTTAGCTATGCGGAAATGATTGATTATCTGCTCTGTGAGTATTTACCAGCAGGACAGTTGCAGAGACCCGACATTGAGCGATTACTCGGCCTGACAGAAAACCAGGCAGTTCGTGACCTTGATGTCACGGGTTTGAATCTTACTGAAGCACTGCATCGGTGCTGCGACAGAATTCCCCTGGAGTTTAAATTCGTTCCACGGCTTGCGGAGACTGGGCCACATCAGGCAATTGTGTTCTATAGAAGCGGCGCAGGCAGGGCGGTTGAATTAAGCTGTCAGCTGCAAGGTGAGCAGTTTAGCACCTCAAAAACAAATATAGCAAAACTAAGCAGCAGGAAAAATTTCTCACCCGTTACACACAAGTATATTGGCCAGGGTGATTTTAAGGTTTACGAAGCGACGTTCGATTTGGTCAAGGGCTGGGACCCGGCTGACGAGGATATCGATTATGATAAATTTTCACCTTCGACTAACCCTGATTTCTATAAGGTAAAGGATGTATATCGCAAATGGTGTCTCAATGAAGCAGGCGATTACAGCGG
>CAZUPG010000218.1:0-3702 GCA_964622085.1 uncultured Pirellulales bacterium
CAATCTTAAGCATTTATATCTTCTCCCACCATGCAGTACTTGCACATATGGCCAACCAGAGCTTTTAATGTGTTCAGTTTGAGTATTCATAACTATAAAAAGATACAGGATTTGGGATGATAAGTCAATACGCCGTTATTTAGTCAGCGAGCGATTGAGTTTACGCTGCAAATCTTTAAGACGGTTTGACTCATTGAAGCCCATAAGGATAATTGGAAATGCGGTCTTGTTATGAAACAACGGCTCATCCATATCCACCCACTTTCGACAGAACTCACCATCGAGTGTTGACGGAAGTGGTGAAAAATCCGCTAACATCCCGCGAATGCCTAGCCCATTTACAAAACGCATCGACTCTTCAAGCTCCTGAATGTCACCGTGTGGATGGCCAAGAATTTGATACGCTGTGATATTTTGCTGCTCAGCTCCCGCAGAGGTAAGATACTCGACCGCTTGTGCAAGCTCATCGCAAAAGACCTTCGAGCCGGTACGTCGTTGCCAGGTAGAAGACGCACTCTCAAAGCCCAGATAAAAGGTCTTAAAGCCGGCACGTACCATAAGCTCAGCCAACTCCTTCGTAACAAAACGTGCGTGCAAGCCGTTAGGACTGTGAAAATTCACTTTCATACGGCGTTCGATAACCTCATTCAAAAACGGCATCAATACCTTCTCCGGCTCAAACAACAAAGCGTCATCATAGAAAGCAATATTCTCAACATTTCGTTTTGCCAATAGCTCCAATTCTGCCAAAGAGCACTGCAAAGGCCGCGCTCTGAATTTGCCGTAAATCTTCGGTACCGAGCAGTATGTGCAATTGAAAGGACAGCCGTCCGTCAGTCTCAGAACACCAACATTCAGCTTCTCATATACCTCCCACAAAGCCGGCTGACTCAAATCCGGTGTGATACCCAAATATTCCCAAAGCGGCCCAGGATTTGTACCTTGAACTAAAAAATCCGCTCCTAACTTTTGTGCGTGATTATTGCAAAGCATTACGTAATTTCCACCCAGAACGATTTTTGCCTGTGGCAGGGCATCGTGAACATCCTCAATAACTTCTGCTACACCTTGGTACCAGTAAGTCATTGTGGTTTGGATAAGGACAAAATCGAATGTTCTTTGCTGTTTCAGAAAATCCTTGAATATTTTCCGGGGCAAACCGAATCGCCTAAAGTATCGTGGGATTGCTTTTAGGCAGGCCGGATTTGGTACCTTTTCGCAATAGAATCGGCCTCGACCCCATTGGTCGGATCTGAACTGCTTTTGATTCGATACGAATGGATGCCCTTCGGGTCTGAGCCTCAGAGTCGAAGACAGGCGGTCAAGATAATCAAATAAGGTAAATTCAGCTTTTCCGCGCAGGTACCCTGCGATGCTAAGCAGGCCATAGGGTTTTAGCCAGAAATCGTAAGCAGCAAAGTCATAAATCGGCGGATTTACAAGCAGTATTTTCGGTATCATAATTTTATGTATGTATCTTCTGGATATACGGTGCCGAACGTATCACCGGCTGCCAAATATTGAAATTCACTTTATTTTTCCCAGTTTGTTTTTTGCCAGCCGATTTGTCAAGAAACATCATAAAACTCACGGCCTTACTATTGCTATTAATTATCCTCACCGGTACAATAATTATGTATTGAAAAACTCAAGCGAAGCTGGTCAGCGAAAGTATACTGTTGATATCGCAGGAAATCAGTTGACAATGTTCTTAAGGAAGCATATAAATTTTCAGATAGATAAATTGCTGAACGTTGCGGTGAAATGGATGAAAAAAACTTGAAGAACTCCGGTATTTAATATGGGATACTAATACATGGTGGAGTCTATAAATAAAAGAGGATTAGCACTACTCCTATTCCTGGTGCTTCACTTACCTTTGATGTAGCATTTTCGAACGCAGAACGTCCAGAAGATCTTGCGGGTCCCTATTGGGAAATTGGTGGTTCAGTAGGTCGGGGAACACCAGTTCCTGGATTTGGATTTATTTCAAGCGGTGCCAGTTTTGCATGGAATGTAGAAACAGGAGTTTGGATAGCTACTCCATTCTCGTGGGGTGCTGGAACGCAGGGCCCCGAAGGTCACCTGTACAGAGGGTATGCCAGCATAACAGAGTGGTAATGGATAAGTTTTAATCATGAAATCGTACTTCAAAACATTGTTGCCAAAAAGAGTTTCGAAAACATTGATAGTAATACTCTTTATGGCCGGAGTTGTGGGATGGTTTGTTCCAGCCTTATTTTCCCATTTTAATATGCTTTATCCACCAAAAATCGAGTTACCTCTTGGTGATCCAAAAGGTGTTGCCATTGATAATTTCGGAAACATTTACTGCGGTTCTCGATACTACGAGAGAATACAAGCATATGACCCTGAGGGGAAATTCATCCGGGGATTCAGTACAGGTTTTCGACGTGGGAGAGGGAGTCTCTTTAGCTTTTTCATTAATGATAGCAATGAACTCCATATTCGTGTCTTTGATGCATTGCTTACGGACATGGGCATGGTCGACCGCTTGATTATTTACGATCTTGAAGGTAACTTGATAAACGCTGAGGAGTTTCCAAGTAAAGACGTACCTTATTTTTACAAAACCAAGAATAGAGTAAGAGACTCATCTGGGAACCTCTATATTCTAAAAGGGTTTTTGTTCCCAAGGGTGATTAAACAGGCAACAAATGACAAAGAATCTATTATCATAAGTACGCCAATTTGGTTATGGCCTTTTCAAGGGCCTTTACCGAATTTTGCATTTTTCTTTCTTGGACTATTTGGTTTAATATTCTTACACATTAAGTCCGATCTGAAATCAGACTATAAGCCCGTCAAAATGCCGAAATCCATACTCGGGAGATTCCCGAAGAGAAAAAAACTCCTAATGATTTTTTTGTTAGTTGTTGCTTTTGTAGGAACTGCTATCACTTTAGCCATTTTAACCCCTTTAGCATTTGAAAGATATCCGGCTCTTATAGGCTATGGAGCTATCACCTTTGGAATTGCCTTTGTTTTAGCGGTCATTATAATGTTGTTTTCCGGATTTCGGATGAAATTGCATTTGCGAAAGCGCCACATCAATGTGTGGAAAATGTCCAAAGATGATTCGTTTAAAAAAAGTGCTGAATTTGGCAGACAAATAAAAACTCTAAATGATCCCGTGCTGAGGAAAATATCCGCTACAGGGGACAAATATGCTAAGTTGTGCCTCTTGGTTTGGCTTATCATATTTGTCTTAGTTTGTGCTGTTGTTGTAACTTTTGATATAATTGGAGTCGGAAAATAAAGAGTGGTTACTTTTTAGCTCTTTGAAAAGTGAAAAATTGCACGGCAGATTAGGCAGTGTCAGGCAGGTTATTGATACTTCTGGTAACGTGGAGAATTACTATACATATAAACCCTTCGGCGAACTATTTGCCACAGAGTGCACAGAGAGCACAGAGAATCCATTCAAATTTACCGGCCAGTGGTATGATAATGAAATCGGCCAGTATTATATGCGAGCCAGACAATACGACCCGCATATTTATAGGTTTACATCAAGGGACCCAGCAGATATTATGTTCTTCCAGAAGCCTCTAACGTTATATAAGTACTTGTATTGTGGGAATAATCCGCTGAATATGGTTGACCCGACGGGCTTGTGGACACTTTACCTCACAGGGACAGCTATGGGTTCCTTCGGCTTGAGCGGTGTTAGACAGAGTG
>CAZUPG010000219.1:0-3689 GCA_964622085.1 uncultured Pirellulales bacterium
CAAATGTGGAAGAAGGACAAGCAGGGCAAAGTCGAGCCGATTTAGTATCAAAATACTCCATCGCTCGCAAAGAAGCCCGGGAAACGCACTATTGGCTCCGGCTGCTTATCGCTGCTGAAATTCTCTCACCGCAGAAGCTCGAAGATTTGTTAAATGAATGCAATGAGCTGATTGCAATTTTGACCACAATAATAAAGAAAACCAAAGGGCTATAAGCGCTTAGCTCATAGTCCCTAAATTTGATAAGTATTCGACTTTTTTTCGTACTTCTGACTTCGCACTTTGCACTTTTTTCGTACTTCTGACTTCGCACTTTGTACTTCTTTACGCTCTACGTTTTCTTAAAAGCGCCAATCCACCTAAACCAAGAAGGAACATTGTGCCAGGTTCGGGGATAACTTGTGTTCTGAATATCTGATACTCGCCATAATCACTACCAGGTGTTAAGGCACTCCCCCATATCCAATCGGCCTCACTGCTAATCCCAGCTATATAATCCCCCCATGGACCGCTGCCGTGAGCCATATAATCTGAGACTATATTCCAACTTGCATCACTAATTTCACTGGCCAATTCGGATTCGGTTGGTGCTGGTGAGTAACTGTCTTTATCATCAAAAGTCAAATAGACTTCCCAGTCTGAGGTGTTAGTTAAAATTGTGGTGTCCCAATCAGAAATAACGAATTGTCCCAATAAACCCTGAGCACTAGAATCATCGCTCCAGGCGGCGATATAAATGTAATCTCCAACTGACATATCAAATGTATATGATTCAGCCTGGCTCCAGTTATATGAACCTGGAGAACCACCGGGGCCTAATTCATTCCTTCCAACAAAGGTGACAAAACTACCATTCACGGCGCCAAAATATAGCGCATAATGGTTATCAGCTGTAATCGTAGCCTCTATAGCTACGGCATATGCCACTGTAACGTTCCCAAGAATAAAAATAGACATCATAACGATTATTCTTTTCACACATATATCTAATTTTCTCATTTTTCTAATCCCTTCTCCTCTAACCTTCTACATAATTCTTTCCATTGCTTTACCGCACACAAATTGTGCGCACATTCATATCGGGAGTGGAAAGACATGCGGAACCCTCCTTGAAGACTTTCTCACCCATTTCTCCTAAACTGCCTAAATTATATCGGACTTTCCCATAATGTCAAGAAAAAAATGCTAAAAATCTGAAAAATTCCGTTTTTTGTGATAATATACTATTTTCGGTTCGTAATAAGGATAATAAGCGGATGAACAAAAAGCGTATAGATTCAATATCAAACAATGCTGAAAGCAAGTCGCTTCGGCTGGCCTTGGTTACATCGGAACAAACAGTCTCTGATTATTCGATATTCCTGGAGCATCTGTTAGTTGGCCTGGCGGATGAGTCAATTCCTGTGGTCTTGGTATGCCCACCAGACAGCGATGTGGATTCTATTATCTCTGGCTCCGTTGAGGTCATCAGGCATCCCGCTTTACAATTACCTTTGATGGAGTGGCTGAATAGAAAAAGACTCATTGAGCAGCTTACAAAATTTAAGCCCACCATTCTGCACTGTTTGTGTGAAAGCAAAGCACCGCTTACAAGGCAATTAGCTCGTCGATTAAACCTGCCTTATATATTGACGGTTAATTCGCTACACAAGCGATTGTCCATCCTTCGTGGAAGTTTCCGGCCTTCGCAGCCGCTTCGGCGGAGTAGGCCTACTTTGCAGAACATAGGGCGGCTTTCTATTTCGTCGAAGCGTTGTGCGAAAATTATCGCTCCGGCTAAAAGCATAGCTGATAATTTTGCCATAGTTCATCCCCGCTTCGCCGAGCGAATTGAGCAGATAAATATCGGCACCTTTACTGAAGAGAGCACCGGCTGCTTTCGTGAGCCATCACATCTGGTCACTTTATTGACAGCTCCCACCTACGGCGGGTTGGATAAAGCTGGAGACTATGAGAATTTATTTAACGCGGTCAGGCATCTAACAATTGACGGCTACGAATTTATGATGGCCGTAATTGGCAGCGGACGAGCTGAGAAGCAGCTGCGCAGATTGTTAACTGTGCTTGGTCTTTCGCAGATTGTTACTATTGTTCCAAGATTGAAGCCCTTGCGGGCAGCTCTCGCCGCCGGAGATATATTCATTCAACCCCAGCCGAGCAACTTTTTTAATCCTTTATTGCTGGAGGCAATGAGTGTTGGCTCAGCTATCGCCGCCTGCAAGGGCGGAGTCGATGATTTAATAATTGAGGATAAAACAGCCGTTGTCTTCAACCCTAATGATGAGCTAAGTATAAAGGGGAGCTTACAGCGGCTGCTCGACAAGCCGGAATTTGCCCGGCAAATCGCAAAAACAGCTCAACAGTATTTAAGAGAAGAGCATACGGTTAGCAATATGATTTCCGCCACACTCCAGACCTATCGCAAGGCACAACAGTAACGGCCTCTCAAGAAGAAAACCGAGCTTTTGTGTCATTGCAAGGCCTTTAGGCCGACCTGTCCGGCGTAGCTTAAGCGAATACGGAAGCAATCTCAAATCTTGACTCCACCACACGGACGGCGGATAAATGTCGTCAGACAAGTTTCTGCTTTACATAGCAAAGAGATTGTCACGCTCGGCTCTGCCTCGCTCGCAATGACATAAAATGGCCAATATCTGCGATATCAATACTGATAATGCGGCTTTTGGGGTATTTTTATTAGAGCTGTTACAGATATTGTATCGGGATTTGCCCACGAGTAGTGAGCTTGCATATTTGTTGTTTCTGATATTATTAAAGAAACTGAGCAGAAAGACCGAATAAGCTGCTTAGTGTATTTGTAGTATTTATGGTTTATCTATATTTATTTAGGAGAATTAGTTATGCGATTTCTGGAAGAAGCAAAAAGATGGATTGGTGAGATTACGGAAATTTTTCTATTGCTGATCGCCTTGGGTATTGTGCTGGAGATTCTGTTTGGTCCATCGGTTCTGTTCTTTGGGCAGATTATTCCTAATCTTACCGCATTACTCAGTGCCTTAGGCGACAATGGGCTTGCCGGCCTGATTGCTTTGGCGGTTATTCTTTGGTTGTTCTACAGAAAGAAAGCCATGGCATAAAGTCTTCATTGCTTACTATCCTCAGAAGCGGCAAAGGTTAGAGCTTTTAGTTTTGGTGCAATCAAGCAGTCGTCTGTAATTATGTTAAGTAGGAAACTGCTTGTAAGGAGGGGATGTTAACTTCAAAATGCGAGTTATTTGTTGCAGAAAAGAAGCTAATAAACATTAGCACCAAAAGATAGAGTAGAAAAGCAGGAACGCTGCAAGAGGCATGTTTTAGCTAAAGACATAAGAAAAATCACCGGCGGTTAATTACTGCCGGTGATTTTTAACATTACCAGAACGCCTAATAGACACAGCACAAGCAATGCAGCTCTTACTATACGCATAAACTGTGTTCTTGGTTCCACAAACCGCCATACAAAGAACCAGAGCATCACGACAAGCAGGATTCGTAAAACAAAAGATACAAAACTTGCAATCATACAAGTATTATATCCCATTTTAACATACAAAGTCAAGTACAAAATACCCATCTTAACAATGAGGCCCGAAAAAGAGGTTTTTAATTACCTTAAACAGGGTGAAAGTTCACCACTTGATTAAAGAGATGTGAATTTGGTTTTGCGCAGCTTGGGGATGGAAAATGGT
>CAZUPG010000220.1:0-3684 GCA_964622085.1 uncultured Pirellulales bacterium
TTGCATGTCTTAGCCACGCCGCCAGCGTTCGTTCTGAGCCAGGATCAAACCCTTTAATTTGTATCGTCGAACCCCCCATGCTTTCTTTCGAAAGCAAGACTGGGGGGTAATCGTCGATGAAGGCTCAACACTTTGGCATACGCACCGAAAGTGCCGAAAAAAAATAGTGCCCCCGCTTTCGCGGGGACAAGTTTAAGCTCATTGCGATAAGGCGTATCCATCGCAAGAGCTGCACTTTCGCTGCTCACCCCAATTAGAAATGATATTCCTAACCGGGGTAAATTGGCTTAACTGTTAACTTGTCAAAGAGCTAAATTCGTATTTCGTATCTCGCGAAGCGTATCTCGTTAGTTGAGGCCGGCAAAGCCGGCATTCTATAGATACAACAAGCGGCCAAGCTATACCGCGACAGTCTTAACTTGTCCGCCTCCTATTATGTATAATACGACTAAGTATGGGGTTTAGTCAATAGAATTTGGCAAAAAAATAAAAATTTTTTTAGTTTTTTTTGACTTTTTTCTTTACGGAAACTCGAAAGAGCTCTTTAATACACTGTCAGAAACAAAGGAGTGTTTCGCAATGACAGAATTTTTGCAAGGATGTGGGGGGAATCACATCTTTTCAGGTGGTTTTTGTTCGTCAATACCACACGAAGTTTGTCATTCCCGCGAAGGCAGGAATCCATATTTAGCCCGCAGTTTTACTGCGGGTCGTTTAGCCCCCAGGTTTGCCCTGGGGGTTTATCCCAAATTTTTCCTCCATTTGAAAGGAGTCAGAAAATGTTAACGAGAAAAATGATTGTTGCAGTGGTTATGGTGGTTTTGGTTGCTGTGGTCTCTTACACGGACGCTAAAGTTCGTAATGTCGGCAGCGACGAAATCCTTCTTAAATCAAGACGTTTTATTCCAGCTAAAGGAATAACCGCAGCTACAAAAGCAAAAATAGGAGTGATTCCAAAAAGAGCTCACGTTCTTATACAATTAGAGCAGATTCCAACAATCAAGGAAAGAAAGGAACTTGAAGCCAAAGGAATTAAACTATTGTCTTATGTTCCAAATAAGGCATGGTTCGCATCTATCCCTTCTGATAAGGCAGGTAAGATTGCATCTCTTTCCAATGTCAGAGCTATTAGTGAGATTTTGCCCGAGGATAAGATTTCTCCACATATAAAAGCAGGGGATTTCTTTTGGGACCGAGTGAAAGATGGGAAGGTAGATTTAATCGTGAAATTTTTCAAAGATGTTTCCTTAGAAGAAGCTAAGCTGGTCATCGGCAAGTACAAAGGTCTTGTAGTCAGTAGAGTTCCAACGCTGAACGCTCTCATGGTTACTATCCAAATAGAAGAAAGCATTGAGTTAGGGAATGAAGATACTGTTATGTGGGTTGAACAGGAATTGCCTTTGGAGGAATTGAACGATGGAGCAAGAGCCGCAATCAGTGTAGATACCGTTCAAGCTCCTCCTTACAATCTGACTGGTACCGATGTAGACGTTTTGGTTTATGATGGAGGCTTGGTCGATGATACACACGATGACTTTGGTAACCGGGTCATTTTAGGAGAAGCTGGCACTATAAAGGATCACGCCACGCATGTGGCAGGCACTGTGGGTGGAGATGGAACGTTAAGTAGTGGAACTTATAGAGGAATGGCTCCAGCAGTGGATATTATATCTTACTATGTAAGTGGCTCATGTGTGTGGGGTGGTCCAGACAACCGTTGTCTTTATGACGATTCTGGTCAAATGGCAGATATGGATGATAATTTTATTAAAGGCATCACAATATATGGTGCAGATATTGGCACTGCATCAGTAGGTTGCCAACCAGCGGCATGGGGCATTAGTTGTGAGTATGAAGGTGACTACTGTGCATACGCAGAGCTTATTGATACTATAATCTATGATAAGGCTATTCCAATTACATGGGCCGCAGGTAATGAAAGAGCCTATGGGACATGTGGGACCGAATATAACACATTAAGTCCTACCGCCGCAGGGAAGAATTGCATAACTGTAGGGGCTACATACTCAGATGCCGATTCAATGACCTATTTCAGCAGCTGGGGACCAACAGATGATGGAAGAATCAAGCCGGATATAGTGGCACCTGGTTCCCAGCTTACGGGCGATCAAGGTATTACATCTACATTGCCCGATAATAAATATGGAGTCATGCAGGGGACTTCGATGGCAACACCAGCGGTTGCTGGCAGTGTGGCCTTGATGCTCGAAGACTGGAGAAATACTCATAGTGGCGACCCTCTGCCTTCAACGATAAAGGCTATACTGATTCAAACAGCGAAGGATTTAGGCAATACCGGACCGGATTACTCTCATGGCTACGGAAGAATTAACGTCAAAGATGCGATAGACTTAATAAGGGAATATACATATAGTATTTTAGAAGATTCAATTATTGAACAAGGTGACAAAGACATTTTTACTATTAATGTTCCAGAGGACCAACCAGGATTAAAAATAACATTGGTCTGGGATGATTATCCAGGAGACCCTGCTGCTGAGGCATCGCTGGTTAACAATTTAGATTTAATTGTTAAAGACCCAAGCGGGACAAGATATTATCCCTGGACTTTAAATCCGTCAAATCCTTCAGCCAACGCTACACAAGACAAAGAAGATCACATTAATAACGTTGAGCAAGTTTATGTTGATAATCCTGTTAGCGGCTCTTGGAGAATAGAGATAATCGAAACAGACATTCCTGAACCCGGACAAAATTATTCTCTGGTCAGCAATAGTCTTGATATAGTTTCGAAAGGGTATGTTGATCTTGACCGCGATTTCTATGATTGCGACGACAATATCGGGATTTTATTGGCCGATACTGACCTTGCCGGAACAGGTAGCCAGGATGTGAACATCATAAGCGGCGACCCGAGCGACCCATATGATTCGGAAACAGTTACTCTAACCGAAAAAACTCCGGCTGTTGGTCTCTTTACCGGCTCAATTTCCACTACCTCAGGTGCCCCAGTTCCAGGCGACGGTGGTCTGCAAGTATCGGACGGTGAAACTATCACTGTAACATACGTAGATAACGATGATGGCACCGTAACCGATACTGCCGAAGCCGACTGTCAATTCCCGGTAATCTCCGATGTCGTATACGAAGAAAACGTCCTACTTCCCGGTTCTCTAATTATCACTTTTGAAACCGATGAGCGTACCTACGCAAATGTTTTGTGCGGTTTATCTTGTGGCGGACCTTATGATATTAGGGAGACTGACGGGATTTTCTCAACTCACCACTCAATAGAGTTGGATGGTCTTTCTCCGTTCGAACAATACTACTTCGTGATAGAAGCTACGGATAAAATCGGAAACGTTACTGTAGATGCCAATAATGGAAATTGTTACGGTTTCCTCACCTCTACCAGAGACATATATGTTCCGGGTGACTTTAGCAGCATACAGGAGGCAATCGACAACTCCTTGGATGGCTGTACAATTTGGGTCGATAGAGGCACCTATGACGAAAACATTGACTTTAAGGGCAAGGCAATAACAGTGCGAAGCACCGACCCAAACGACTGGAATGTAGTTGAGTCAACAATCATTAAACCGAATAGTGGTGTAGCCGTTGGGTTTTATTCCGGCGAAGATGCTGATTCGGTATTGAAGGGCTTTACAGTAAAGAATGGGTCTTATGGTGTAGAGTGTGCTC
>CAZUPG010000221.1:0-3683 GCA_964622085.1 uncultured Pirellulales bacterium
AAGCATTCTCACCAGTCACAACTGCTTCGATTCCATAATCGGCAAGTAACTGTTTTGCCAATTCGGCCTCGATGTAATTTGCAAACTGTGCAATTGTAACAAGCTTGTCGGCCACGGTTAAGCTCCTAACCCCACGGCCTTTCGGGCCTCAGCGAGTGTTTTAGCTGCTTCAGCTTTAGCCCGCTCGGCACCTTTGGCAAGAATCTCTTTGACATAGCCGAGATTATCTTCAAGCTCAGCCCTTTTTTGTCGGAACGGCTTGAAATATTCTATCATTAGTTCAGCCAGGTGTTTTTTGACTTCGCTGTAGCCCATACCGCCATTACGGTATCTGTTTTCCCACTCGGCCAGCTCATCAGGCGAGGCAACCAGCTTCAAAAGTGCAAAGACGTTGCATTTCGCCGGGTCTTTGGGTTCTTCGACCGGTGTCGAATCGGTAACAATACGCATAATTTTTTTTCGGATACTCTCCTCCGCTTCAAATATCCCGATAGTATTGTCATAGCTTTTGCTCATTTTTCGGCCATCGGTACCTGGTACGACAGCTACCAATTCGATAATGTATCCTTCCGGCACGGTAAAGATTTTCCCATAGGCATTATTGAATCGGATAGCGATGTCACGTGTAACCTCGATGTGCTGTTTCTGGTCGGCACCTACCGGTACTAAATCCGATTTATATATCAGGATATCCGCGGCTTGAAGAACCGGGTATGCGAACAGGCCGTGATTAGGCGACAGGCCCTGAGCAACTTTGTCCTTGTAGCTTGTACATCGCTGCAATAGGCCCATTGGCGTTACGCACGAGAGAAGCCACGTAAGCTCTGTAACCTCAGGCACATCGGATTGCCGCCAGAATGTGGTTTTCTCGATGTCGAGGCCCAGAGCGATATAATCCATTGCGACGTCAAGCGTATGCCGAGCAACATCAGCCGGCGCAGGATTGCTGGTCAACGAGTGGAGGTCGGCGATGAAATAAAAGCAGTCGTGCTCGGCCTGTAGCTGCAGGTGCTGCCGCATTGCACCGAAGTAGTTGCCAATATGAAGCCGGCCAGACGGCTGTATGCCAGAAAGAACTCTCAAACTTATCTCCAATATTTCGGACAGGATAGACAGGATAATCCTGTAAATCTCGTCTAAATTACAAAAGGCAAAAAGCTTAAAGCGAAAAACGCCAAACAATACCGGTAAACCCCGTTAGAAAGCTCAGGCGGGGCTCTTAACCTGCCTACGGTGGGTATTCCCACCCTTGCTATGTATTTTTACGCGCCATACGTAAGGCGGGTTTACCCTGCCTAAAGCGGAGCTTTCTTTCTAACGGGGTAAAAATAGCGATGTTTAAGGAGAATGTCAAGAATTTTGCTCTGGTGTTATTTTGTCTGATGGGAGAATGTCCACATTAAATCTTCTCAGAAGCCGCTATAATGTCATCATCAACCGTGAATATATGGAGTCCCGATGTGGAACGATAAAAAAGATTGGCGAAGGAAAAGTTTGCAAATCCTGCACATCATCTACACACACAATGAATGTGTTGCGCAGGTCTATTCGGACAGGATGACAACAGTCTCAAACGCAATAGAAACCCAGGATAACCTTTCTCTAATTTATGCCCTGCCGAGCGATTTCAGGTACTTCTTAGACTTACGAAGTTTCATTCTTGACGCCTTCTTTTTTACTGCGTCCGTTGGCCGTCCCAATTGGGCAGCTATTTTGGCAGTGGGATTATTCGGGAATTCTTTTTTGAGCAGATTGATCTCGCTCTTTGTCCATGTGCCCTTGAGGAGTTTCTTTTTGGCTTTCTTTTTCGCCATCACACGACTCCTTTCATTTTAACCGCCTAAACACACTTATTGTTTGAATGGAACTACCTTGATTCTAACAATAAATATGGTGGTGAGCAAACACTTTTTTTCATAGTCAAAAAAAGTTTTCCCCTCTTTTTTCTCCACAAAAACAGGGCTAAGCTTCAAAGGACAACAAATATTGACAAAACCAGCGTCCGTCTTATGATGTGCCCTAAAGATTATCACAGGAGGCCTTATGAACTCAATAAAATGGGCTTTATTACTAATTTCAATCGGGCTGCTGGTTTCCGGATGCAGGCAAAATGCTTCTGAGAGGAATCAGAGCTTCGAGCTTCGACCAGGAGATTTGCTTTTCCAAGACCTCGATAGTGGCCCACTTTGTGATGCTATAGAAAAAGTTACAACAGGATACCAGGGAGCGAACTTTTCGCATGTTGGTATTGCTGCAAAAAATGTTCACGGCAATTTTGTAGTGATTGAAGCAGTATCAAGCGGCGTGGAGATTACGCCGCTACAGGATTTTCTTAATCGCAGCTTCGATGCTCAACACCAGCCAAAGGTTGCGGTAGGGCGTCTCAAGAAACCTTATCGCCGTCTCATACCTTCAGCCCTTAAACAAGCTCTCGCTTTGAAGGGAAAACCGTATGATGAGGTATTCGCTATTGACAATGACGCCTACTATTGCTCGGAATTGATTTATGAAATATTCTTACGAGCAAATAAAAGAAGGCCTGTATTTAATTTACAGCCGATGACATTTAAAGAGCCGAATACGGATGAAACACTTGTTGCCTGGAAGGAGTATTTTTCCCAATTGGATATTCCCATCCCGGAGGGCCAACTGGGTATTAATCCAAGCGGTATTTCACGTTCGCCCGCTTTGACTATTTTTTATCCTTATGGTGTTATAAGCCGAAGCCCCTAAGCCGCATCTGATATTTTTGAAAAATAATGACAATGGATAAGTATAATATAAAATTATTTCCGCCAAGCTTTTTGCCATGGGAGCCCAGGAAAACATCCTGCAGGCAGATAGCTGTGCTGATGAGCGGCGGTGTTGACAGCAGCATTACAGCTCATATTCTCAAAGAAGCCGGCTGGGACGTTTTAGGTATTACAATGAAAATCCCCGTATCGTGCGGTACGAATATCCAAGGCTGCTGTGGGGCTGATGGCGCTTTCGTCTGCAACGAATTGGATATACCACATTACCTCGTCGATGTAACCGAACCGTTCCGGCAATTTATCATTGAGCCATTCCGGCAATCCTACGCAAGGGGCGAAACTCCCAATCCCTGCGTTGACTGCAATGCGTTACTGAAATTTTCATTGTTGTGGGATTTTTTGCAGGAAACATTCGGTATCAGTTATCTGGCTACGGGACATTACGCACGAGTTGTTAAAACTGCGGGACAGGCTCGACTAGGTCGAGCAAAGGATAAAGACAAAGACCAAAGCTATTTTTTATATGGTATATCCATAGAAAAACTGCCAAGTCTTGTTCTTCCTTTGGGCGAATTGACTAAAGAAAAGGTTCGCTCAACTGCCTCACAGCTAAACTTGAGCGTTGCAGACAAACCTGAAAGTATGGAATTATGCTTTGCTAGAGAAAGTGACTATCGAGCTGCTCTGATAGGCAAGGGAGCAAACCAGAATGGCAATATTACAGATATGGAGGGTAACAAAATAGGTACGCATAAGGGGATTGCAAATTATACGCTTGGCCAGAGAAAGGGAATTGGCTTTGCCGGTGGCAAGCCGCTTTACGTGGGTAGAATAGATGCGCAGTCAAACATTATAGCGCTGGGTACTAAAGATGAAGTAAGTTATCACACTGTCAGGGCAAATCAGATTAATACGCTTATACCTGAAGAA
>CAZUPG010000222.1:0-3682 GCA_964622085.1 uncultured Pirellulales bacterium
ACGAAATATTTATGTGGTTCTTAGCCAGTTTCTCTGCCACCGTTGCAAATGCACCGGCTTTGTTGGCCAGGTTCACACACAGAACTTCCGTCTCGTTATAGCGCATATTGAGTTTTGATAGCATCTCTTTCGCCCTTTGCGGCGCAGCAAAAACTATCCGCAGAACCCCATGTTCCACAGAATCCATCATTGTCATTGCAATGATATTAATCTTAGCCCGTGCAAATTCACCGAGTACCCGCGCCAACACCCCCGGCTTATTGACCATAAAAATCGAAAATTGTATCGCAACATACATAACTTTGGCCTCTCTAATACTACAGCACCACTTAGCAGCAAAAAGTAGTTTTAACGTTAAAATACGAAGCACGAAACGAAAAAGTGTAAAACTCAAAACTGAAAATGCAAAACCAAAACCCAAAATTTAAAACTAAAGACAGGTAAGTTCCGCCTTCGCGTAAGCGACATAGCCGCTCCCGGCCTTCGCAGCCGCTTCGGCGGAGTAGGCTCGGCGGAGTTGTTTTGAATTTTAAGCTGTAGTTTTTCGCTTTTAGCTTTAAGTTTTTAGTTTCTTTGTTTCGAATTTAGATATTAAGATTTAGGATTTAATAACGTATTATGCAACTTATAATGGCGGTCAATCTATACTCATTGCTTTGATAGCGTTTTGCTTATCCGGGAAAAATCTAAAAACCTTGTCAAGATTGGTTATTTTGAAAACCCTGTGCAATTGCGGATTTATCTCACTAATTGCGACTTCGCCGTTATGCGGCTGGAGCTTAGCCCGGATATCCAAAAGTAACCCCAACACCAGAGAGGAGAAAAATTTCACCTCTCCAAAATCAAATATTATTTTTTTTGGATTATTGCCATCAATAAATTCCTTTATCTGTTTGGAAACAGCCGCTATCTGTTCCGTATTACTTATTGAAGCACTCTTGAAAGCCACTACCACAGTGTTTTCCTCACTGGTTATTTCCACGCTAACTTTTTCTTCCATATACTTTGGCCCTTTTTCATAATCAAAACACCAAACTCCATCTGGTTAAATTATCTTAAATTTTATCACTATAGTCAAGTTTTTACCTATTTTTGCCTGTTAATCCATAATTTTTAGCATTTCCAGCAGGCAACGAAATGTCCTGTATAATCACTTCTTTGCTCCAAAGTCGGCATTTGTTTTAGACAAATGCCCTCAGATAGGGAGCATCGTGTGTGGAAAGGGCAGCCGGTCGGCGGATTCAAGGCACTGGGCACTTCGCCACCGAGGATGGTTCTACGCCCACGCAGAGACTGCTCAGTCTGTGGAATTGCCGACATAAGTGCACGTGTATAAGGGTGCAGAGGATTTTGATACAGCTGTTGTGATGTGGCGCGTTCTACAATCCGGCCCATATACATAACTGCCACAATGTCGCAAAAAAACTTCACCACAGCTAAATCGTGTGCGATAAATAAATAGGTCAGCCCGAATTCTTGTTGCAAATCCTTTAACAGATTCAAAATTTGCGATTGAATTGAAACATCGAGAGCGCTCACCGGCTCATCACAAATAACCAGTTTCGGCTCCAGTGCCAGCGCTCTTGCCACCCCGATTCGCTGCCGCTGTCCGCCTGAAAACTCGTGCGGATAACGGTTGATATGCTCAGGTGTCAGCCCCACTTTTGAAAGCAGCGTTGCTATCCGCTCGGTCAGCTCGCTGCCGGTTATTTTCTTTTGGACCTTCAACGGCTCACCAATAGCGTTACCGATAGTCATTCTCGGATTTAATGAGCCGTATGGGTCTTGAAAAATAAGACTAATCTGTCTGCGAAGCTTCCGCAGTGCGTCCTTGCCGGCCGACAAAACATCCATCTGCTCAAAGAAAATCTCTCCTGCAGTTGCCGGTACCAGCCGAATTATACTCCGCGCGACTGTTGTCTTGCCACAGCCGCTCTCACCAACCAGACCAAGAGTCTGCCCACTTTCGATGCCGAAGCTTATCCCGTCAACCGCCCTGACGTATCCGACAGTTCGCCTCATCAAACCCTTCTTTATAGGAAAATAGGTCTTTAAATCGTCAACCTTCAGCAGATATCCGTTTGTGTTTGCCATATTTTGGTTCGTATTCTTCACCAATTTGTAGGGTGGGGTCATAACCCCACCACCAAAACTCATTCCCCAGCCGAACAAACATTTTCCGAAGATTTCTTGACATCGTTTGGCGTAACGCCTTGATAAAGTCCTTCGCTAACAAATTTATGATATGTCGACCAGGGCCAATCCTCAATATTTTTTACCAAACCATGCTTGATGGGATTATAATGTATGTAATCAATATGTTTTTGCAAATCATCCTCATCTCTTATCTGATGTTCCCAAAACCGCCTTTGCCAAACAGCCGCTTCACTCGTCCGCATTCTCGAAACATTTCTCTGTCCTTCATGCCCGCCGGATTTTAAATACGTCTTTGCAAAGAGTGATTTGGCCGAATTCCATCGTGTTGAAAAATCAGAATCACCATCGGGCAATTTCCATAAACAATGCAAATGGTCAGGCAAAAGGCACATTGCAATGTTGCCAAAGGGTCGTTTTTCTTTTACTTTGCCAAAGGCAAAACGCAGACAATCACAGGACAGGGTATCAGTCAGAAACTTCGCTCGCTGAAACGTAACGACCGTAAAAAAGTAATATCCGCCTTCGAAATTGGCGCGTCTGTAGTCTGACATTTTTATAAACCCATTTTGGTGGGGTTATGACCCCACCCTACCTTTCTTCAATTCCTTTCTCTTTATAGAGCTCCCTGGTATAATTATTAATCTCATCAAAATAATTGCCGTTACGCAAGGCATTAGGCACTCGTGAAAAATATTCCTCAATTTGTTCCTCTGATTTCTCAGAGTTAAGCTGCTTACTCTTAATCATTTCAGGGACTTTGTTAAGACGACCGGCATCTTCGTCAGGAACAAACGCGTCAAGCATACAATATGTTGCAACCAGGTTCTCGCCTATATCTTCGGGAAGGTATCCCATTTGGTCGATTATGGCAGACAAATAAACATAAAATGCATAACGTATTTTTGCTTTAGAATACGGCAAGGTAGATTGTTTCTTAAAAACATTCTTATCGCTCGCTATTGCACCTCCGTAATCATTGATAATTTTTTATGCTTGGTATTTATTCATAGTCATACCCCACCGCTAACTTTTTTTATCCTCACCTATTCTGGTGGGGTAAATGACCCCACCCTACATTAATATCCTGGTGCATACCAGCAGGCGACCGAGCGATTTGGTTGAACTTCCCTAAGCTGCGGCTCGGCAGTCTGACACCGATTATCATCACAACCTATGGGGCAACGAGGATGAAATTTACAACCCGATGGAAAGTGTAAGGGGTCCGGTACATTACCTGAAATTGTATGCAGACGTTTGCCCTCAAAGCCCAATCGTGGCAGTGATTGCAACAAACCCTGCGTATAAGGATGCAAGGGTTCTGCGAAAAGCCGCTGCGCATCAGCCACTTCCACTATTCGCGATGCGTACATTACCGCAACGTCCTCAGCCCGCTCTGCCACGATGCCCAAATCATGGGTTATCAGCAAAATACTCATACCATTTTGCTTCTGCAATTCATCCAATAAATCCAGTATCTGTGCCTGAATCGTTACGTCCAGAGCTGTTGTCGGTTCGTCAGCTATCA
>CAZUPG010000223.1:0-1362 GCA_964622085.1 uncultured Pirellulales bacterium
CTCCTGCCCCTGCTCGTAGGCAGGGGTGACAACCTTGCGCAGGAGTGACAGTATGTCTGTTCCACTGTTTATTCAAACATCAATAATTAAGCTATGAAGAATCAGGAGATAGAATAAGTGGAGTTTGACCTTGAGTACGCACGGACGGTTATTTCTGCTGAAGCAGAGGCGATAACTTCCGTTACGCCAATTGTTGATGAGTCCTTCGCCCAGGCCTGCGAGATGATTTATAACTGCACCGGCTCAATCATTATAAGCGGCATCGGAAAAGCCGGCATCATCGGGCAAAAAATAAGCGCTACCCTGGCTTCGACCGGAACGCCGAGCCACTTTCTTCATCCCGCAGAAGCCGTTCACGGAGACCTTGGCAGATTACGAAAAAACGATATAGTAATTGTCCTGAGCTACGGCGGCGAGACCGATGAGGTTATCCGCCTTATAAATCTGGTCAAGCAGCTGCAAATCAAGCTGATAGCAATAACCGGCGACAGCGACTCGACTTTAAGCAAGTACGCCGACGTGGTTCTGTGCATGGGCAAGATGTCCGAGGCCTGTCCGCTTGGTGTAGCCCCGAGCGTTTCTACCGCCTGTATGCTGGCTGTCGGTGATGCGCTTGCTTTTACCGTGATGAAGGCGCGCAAATTCAGTGTCGAGGATTACGTAAGGTTCCATCCCGGCGGCTCACTTGGTACAAAGCTATTGACCGTTGAGCAATCGATGATGTTCAAGCCGGGCGAAAATCTGCCTATTGTGGCAACCACCGATACGATAGAAAAACTGCTCGAAAAGACCGGCGATGTAAAACGCCACGGTGCGGTGATGGTGGTTGAAAAGAACGGTAAATTAGCAGGAATAATCACCGATGCGGACATTAGACGATTGTTCACGAAAAAAGGCAGCAGTGCTTTCAAGCTCAAAGCAGGCGATATAATGACCGCCGATTGTAAAAGAATAAGAGCCGACGCCCTTGCCTCAGAGGCAACAGCTATTTTCCATAAATATAGAATCGATGAGCTTCCGGTCGTCGATGCAGGAGACAGACCTGTCGGCTTAATCGACGTACAGGATATTGTAACCATAAAAGTTGTCGGATAAAACGAGAGATTGATATACTCTGCGGAGGTAGGAAACCCCCAGTAAAACTGGGGGCTAAATATAAAAACTATGGCGAACCTTGCAGAGATAAAACTGCTTGCTCTTGATGTTGACGGCGTTTTGACTGATGGTACCATCGTCGTTAACGGCGATGGCAGCGAAAGCAAATTCTTCAATGTACAAGATGGCCACGGCGTCCATCTATGGCTAAGAGCAGGGTTAAAAATGGCCTTTTTTAGCGGCAGAGCTTCACCACCAACAGAAATC
>CAZUPG010000223.1:1428-3660 GCA_964622085.1 uncultured Pirellulales bacterium
TTCGCCGCAAGAGGTTGCCTATATTGGCGATGATTTGCCGGATTTGCCGGTCATCAGTTTCGTCGGCTTTGGTGTAGCGGTTGCCGATGCCGTTGACGAGGTCAAGCAAAATGCAGATTTCATAACCACTCGTCCCGGCGGTGCCGGCGCCGTCCGAGAAGTAATAGAATACATTCTAAAAAGTACCGGTAGATGGGAAGAGTTGATGAAAAGGTATTTGCCTTGAGTACCACGGCCATCCTGGCCGTGATACGCTTTCGTGGCAATAAAGACAAGAAATTGGCAGTTAAAAATGAGCTCTAATCTGAGAAAATTTTTAATAGGGTTTATCTCGCTGACGGTCGTACTTGCGATATATCTGCTCTACAGCAAGATAGGCAAATCGCCACAAATTGATATCGAGGATACTGTCGCTGATAGCAATATTGGTGTCATCGAGGGCGAAATCGGCAAGATAGGCGATGTTGGTGTTGGAGCCCTCAAAAGACCAAAATTCATACACCGTAATAGAAAAAAGGAAATTGACAGGGTGTTTGGATTTGAGGAGCTTCTGCACCAGGAAAAAGGGCAGTGGCAGGTTGAAAAACCCTATATGAATGTTTATCAGGATTCTTTCAATTGTTTCATCTCCGCCGACAAAGGAGAAGTTCAGGTTGAAACTGCTGTCGGCAAACCCACACCGAAGGATGCAACTTTTACCGACAATGTGGTCATACATATTCTGCCCCGGGCCGGAAGTGACATCAAAGAAGGCTTTGTCTATCTTGACGATGTTACTTTTATTAGCGACAGGACGCTGTTCTTCAGCGAAGGTCCTGTCGAATTCGTCTCGGCAGACGCTCGAATGCTCGGCAAAGGACTGGAGCTTGTCTATAACGACCGGCTCAAACGTCTGGAGTCGCTTAGAATAGCTACTCTGGAGAGCTTGCGCCTGAAAAGCTCAGAGTCAGTTTTTCTCTCGCCTGCCAAGGCGCAACCAAAACAAGCAGTTGATTCCACCGGCTCTCTCGAGGTCATCTCGCCTCCGGCGGAACTGGGCGAGACGGGCTCTCAGGAACAAGCTCCATCACCAACAACCAGCCAACAACCAGCAAGCCAACAACCAGCAAGCCAACCACAGCCAGCTATCCAGCAACCAACCTCGCAAAGACAACGTGAATACTACAAATGTGTATTTAGCAAAAATGTTGTCATTGATACGCCTGAGCAGCTGATTTTCGCCGACGATGAGCTTTCAATTAGTGATATCCTCTGGTCGGAGGTCTCAGGTGAAAAAACTGTCAGGCCGGAAACCACAAAACCAGATATTGTAAGCGCTCCTGACACCGCCAGTGATGTCTTCCAGGTAGAAAGCTCAGGAGAAAAAACTGCCAGGCCGGAAACCACAAAACCAGATATTGTAAGTGCTCCTGACACTGCAAATACCCCTACTGTTACTGACCTTACTACACCTGTTACTACACCTGTTGCTACACCAGCTGCTACAAAACAAAGCAGTGCCACTACGGCTCGTAAATCCTCTTTGTCAGGGCGGAGCCTGCCGGAGCACGGCACCGAGACGAGGCCAGATGAATTACCATCCCCTTCGACTTCGCTCAGGGCAGGACAACCGTCCCTCGATACAGTTCTTACCTGTGATGGCGGTGTTGTCGTAGCGCCGATGAGCTTGTCCAAACCGCTTAAAAGTTTTGGAAAAATCGATTCCACCTTCGCTGAAGCTACGGCGGGCAAGAGTGAGCCATCCGCTGATGGCCATAATGGCAGAAAAAAACTTGAAGATGCAAAAGGACGTAGCATCTTTATTGCCAACAGGATTGATTTTAATGCTTCCACCGGTGATGTTGTCGCCCCGGGCAGGTCGCAGCTTGACTTCTACAGCAGCGGTATGTTAGCTGCCGAGACAAATCAGCCCCCAATGCCGGTAAAAATAACAGCTCAGAAGCAGACTAAGTTTTTGTCGACCTCGGACCAGGTTGTTTTCGAGGGTGATTGTTTATGTTCGATGCTTTCCAGCGAGCCCAACCGCCCCGAGAAGTACACGATTTCTGCTGAAAAATTGACTGTAGGCCTGTCGAAAGATAAAGCTAAGCAGGGCTCTGCTTCGGCAGGCGGCATCGAACGTTTCACCGCAAGCGGCGGAGCTGAAATTGTCGTTTCGCCGCTCGGCTCCGCTCAGGACGAGAACGATGTTAGCCAGCGTACTAAGTTTATCGCTGAACAAATCGACTACAG
>CAZUPG010000224.1:0-3654 GCA_964622085.1 uncultured Pirellulales bacterium
TGAATAGCTGCGGGTGGTCATCGTGAGTGATAGGTCTGGCTTTACTCGCAGCCAAAAAAATCTGGTCACCCCTCGAAAAGCTTATCAAGGTGAGAATCAACCAGAGTGCTGCGGCGATAAGCAGGCCAAAAAAGCCGCCCTGTTTCTGATTAAATGCCATGCCGATGATAAAGCCCAAAAGCAACAAAACCACCGCCATCAGCACAATCAGTACGATGGAGTTTCTCTTATTGGCCCGTATCAGTTCCCACATGACATTAAATTTTTAATTTGTAGGATGGGCTTTAGCCCACCAATTATGGAATGGTGGGGCAAGCCCCACCCTAAAAACTAACCTTAGGCACTTCTCGCTCGCCAACTTCCTCAATCTCAAAGAAATCGCGTTTGCCAAAATTGAACGTGTTCGCAACAATGTTAGAAGGAAACATCTGAATCTTGTTGTTAAAGAACAGGACCTGGTCATTGTAGCTCTGCCTGGAAAAAGCGATTTTATTTTCGGTGCTGGTCAGCTCTTCCTGCAGCGAGAGAAAATTCTGATTGGCCTTCAAGTCCGGATAATTCTCAACAACCAGCATAAACTTGCTCAGCGCTTCACCAAGAGCACCTTCAGCTTTCGATGCTTCAGCGACGCTTTGTGCTCCCATCGCCTGGCTTCTGGCCTTTGTTATCTCCTCAAAAGTCCCCCTCTCGTGCTTCATATAACCCTTAGCTGTCTCGACAAGATTGGGAATCAAATCGTGCCTGCGTTTGAGTTGAACATCAATCTGCGACCACGCATTATCAACCTGATTACGAAGACGAATTAAGGCATTGTAAGCACCGATTACAAAAATAATCAGCAGAACAAGAACGACAGCAACAATAATTAGTGCCGGCATAAATCCTCTCCTTTATTGAATGTGCTTTTTCTATCTTGCGCTACCCGCGCTTTTTCAGAATGACCGCCACGATAACAACGACGACAGCGACGCCAATCCATACCATTGTCCACGCACTCAGACCCATTACGTTCTCGATAGCCATAATTTGCTCCTTTCATTAAATCTGTTTATCACTCGTATTTTACTCATTTTCGTCTCAAACAACCAGACAACAAAATGTAAAACTTAAAGCGTAAAACGCAAAACCAAAGTTCAAAACTTAAAACAGGAATTTTTCTGCCACAGCACGGAAAAAAATAGTTTTGAATTCTAATCTATAGTTTTGCACTTTTAGTTTTAAGTTTTTACTTTGCCTGCTGGCTATGGCAGAACATATCAGCCAATAATTCTCGAATTTTATTATCTTTATCCAGTTCTGCTCTATTTACAATATCCTGTAGCTCACCCCTATCGAACCACAGACCATCGCCTCTGCGGCACTTATCAATAAGCAGGGTGGGCTTGGATGAGCCAACAATGATTTTCTGCATTTTTTTATCGCAGATGGGACATTTTCTCGGCTTCTCGACGGACTTAGAGTCGATTTTGAACGAATCGAGCAGTTGTTTGGCCTTTTCGGGCTCGCCTAATAAAAGCTCCAGTTCGCCGGCGTCTAACCAGATTCCGCCACAGTCGGTGCAATAGTCGATTTCAACATCGGCAAGCTCCCTTCGGGTCTGAGCCTCAGGGTCGAAGACAAGGGTAATCATCGCATTTTTACAAGCTGGACAATCCATAAAACTCGCTAATTATGAAATTTCTATGTCGGGGCATATTACACACTTTGCATTTTAATGTCAAGAAAAGCTTTTTAACGATTTAATTAGGCACTTGGCCAATCAAATGCCACATTTTTTACCGTCTATAGAGCCAAATATGTGCTTGACGGTGAGAATATGCCGGGCTAATATAAATCGCAGTGGTTCGACTCTTTCGACCATGCTCCCTTCGATAAGCTCAGGGCAGGCAGGACAGGTTTGCTCACCATCTAATCCTGAGCGGCCTGTGGTGAGCAGGGTCGAACCAAGTCGAAGGATTGCAAAAGCCGCTACTAATAAGAGCCAGAAAATTAAAGGGGCTAAAATATGATTGTTGATTGTCATACGCATATAAATTGTGCTGCTGACGACGATGTTGGCACATCTGAGCATCTCGGGGCAGCACAAACAGTAGATATCTGTTTCGTATTAGCCAGTCCTGATGGGCCAAGCGAAAAGGTCAATAAGAAACTATCTGAGTATGTGAACAAACATAAAGAAAAAATGGTTGGCTTTGCAGTTATAGAACCAATCAAAGATAACATTAGTGTGAAAGATCTAACCTCTATTAAAGACAAACTTGGGCTTAAAGGTGTGGTTCTGCATTGCTGTCGCTGCGGTTTTCACCCAGCCCACAGCAGAGCAATGCGATTCTACGAATCAGCACAACAGCTTGGACTACCTGTTTTCTTCCACAATGGTGACCCTTTGGAGCCGAATGCCATTCTGGACTATGCTCAGCCATACCTTTTGGATGAAGTTGCCAGAACATTTCCAGAACTAAAAATTATCATTGGTACTATTGGGATGCCTTTTATGGAGCAAACATTGTCGATGGTAGCAAAACACGAAAATGTATATGCGGATTTGACAATAAAGCCCAGCAACGTCTGGCAAACTTACAATATCGTGGTCGCAGCACATGAGCGAAGGGTAATGGATAAATTGCTTTTCGGAAGTGGATTTCCACTCGGTAATCCAGGCCAGTGCATAGAGACACTGCTCGGCTTTAATATGCTTTTAGCCGATACGAAGCTGCCAGCGGTCCCGCGAGGCAGCATTCAAAACATCATTGAACGAAATTCGCTGGAATTGCTTGCGATAGAGTATGAAAGCGAAATACCACAAGAGCATAAGACTGTAAAAGCATAAGCCCCCTGTGGTGCATTCACTCAAAACAGGAAAATAAGCAGCGATGGCTGAGCTTTTTGAAGAGCAAAGGGAAAGCTGGGGGACACGCGGGGGATTTATTCTTGCGGCGGTTGGTTCGGCTGTAGGTCTGGGTAATCTGTGGGGGTTCCCATATAAGCTTTACAGCTACGGCGGCGGGGCATTTCTGATTCCATATATAATTGCCCTGCTTCTGGTTGGTATTCCTCTGATGATTCTTGAGTTCAGTCTTGGCCATTATACCCAGCGGGCGGCACCTGATGCCTTCAAAAGAGGACACAAGGGTTTTGAAGTTGTGGGATGGTGGGGGATTATTCTGGGTTTTGTGATAGTTACATACTACCCGGTTATTTTGGCGTATTGCTTTAGCTTCTTAGCATATAGCGTTCTCGGGATGTTCAACGGTGGTAAGCTGCCGTGGGCGGGCGAGGGAATAGAAGGTGTTGCAAACGCAAAGAGCTTCTTTTTCCAGACGTACCTGGGCTACCAAAAAGGAATGACGCTCGGTGATATTCGGTGGAATATTGTACTGCCGCTGGTCATCGCCTGGCTGTCGATGTACTTTTGCATTTTCAAGGGAGTCAGACTCGTGGGCAGGATTGTCTGGCTAACCGTCCCTTTGCCCTGGCTTATGCTGCTTATCCTTGCGATACGAGGTCTGACGCTTGAAGGGAGTATGCAGGGTCTGGCTTATTATCTGGACCCCGTGTGGTCGGAACTTGCAAAACCTGTTACGTGGCGTTACGCATTTGGGCAGGTGTTCTTTTCATTAAGTCTTGCGTTCGGCGTTATGATTACATACGCCA
>CAZUPG010000225.1:0-3614 GCA_964622085.1 uncultured Pirellulales bacterium
CGATAGGGCCTGTCTTGATACCTGCACGCAGATGACATTAGGCGAAGGGATGCTTGTTGGCAATACCGCTTCTGGTTTTTTCCTTGTGCATTCCGAATCCATCGATAATCCTTACGTTGCATCTCGACCTTTCCGCGTTAATGCCGGGGCCGTCCACGCATACACCCTGGCCCCGGGCGGCAAGACAAAGTATCTGGCGGATTTGAAGACCGGTGACGAAGTCCTGCTCGTCGATTGCCAGGGCAAAAGCAAAACCGCTTATCTTGGCAGAAACAAGATTGAAAAAAGGCCTATGCTCCTAATCGAGGCCGAGGCCGAAGGTATGCCCATCAGTCTGGTTTTGCAAAATGCAGAAACCATTCGACTTGTTAGTCCCAATGGTAAAGCCGTTTCGGTTACAACCTTAAAGCCCGGCGACAAAGTGCTCGGCCATATCGAAAAGGCCGGCAGGCATTTCGGTATGAAGGTCGATGAAACGCTGCTCGAAAGGTAGAGCTGCGGTTTCTCCGAACTGATTTTTTTAAGACCTTCGGGTAAAATTTTTATAAGCCATTGCTTTTAACATCATTACATTGATTTGGGGGCGTTTTCAAAAATATGCATTCTTTACCTTGGTTTTCGCTTGACAAACGAATTGTACTTTTTAACCTGCGGAGAATACAGAACTGTATATTGTATTTAATTTCCTTGTGCTTTTGGCGTATTGCATCACCTAAAAGCTGTAAAAATTATTGATAAACTATTAATCAGTGAAGGGAGAAACATTATGGACCCCAACTTATTTCATTTAGATTGGGAGCGAGTCGGTGAAGTGCTTATTGGCGTTATTATTCTGGCGTTCCTTCTCGAGCGTGCTCTGGCTGTATTATTCGAGAGCCGCTTTTTCATAAATCGGTGGAAGGAGAAAAGTCTCAAAGAGCTCATAGCTTTTGTAGTTGGTGTGCTGGCCTGTTGGTACTGGGATTTTGACGCCGTTAGTATGATTTTCCTCAAGGAAAAAGTAACGTTATTGGGAATGGTTATTACCGGAGGCGTTGTCGCCGGAGGCAGCAAAGCTTCCATCAAGCTCTTTCGTGACCTGATGAAAGTCAAGAGCACAGCTCAAGTGTCGAAAGAAGCCGAGGATGAAGCCAAAAAATCACAGCGGGCTTCTGCACAGCTCGGAACCGTAGGAGGTGGTGAAAAATGAAAAGATTTTCCAGTTTATGGTTTCCAATTCTCGTTGTGCTTTTATGCGTTAACATCGGTTACGCCGATTATCTGGAAGTTAGCCGACGCACGAAGGTCAAAGCAGAACCCGTCGGCGGTGCCACTATTATTGAAACGGTCGAGCCGAGAACGTGCATTGAGCTGTTAAACGATGGCAGGCAGGAAAACGGCTATTATCAGGTGCGGGCGCCGGCAACGCGTGAAATTGGCTGGATATACCGAACTTTCGTCCGCCGCTACTATGGTGATATGCCCTCGCCGCCGACAGAAGCAAAAATAATTGCTTCACTGGCCGACCCAACACTCATCCTCACAGCCGAGAAGCGTCGCTATGCACTCCGTCATCTCAGTGTAGGCAAGCCGCAAGTGGTTTACGAGCGGGTCCGGCAGGGTTACGTAATGGGTCATGACGGCAGGCTCAAGATTCCAGTATGGGTCCAGTATGAGCTTTCGCGAGGTGACCTCACCGGCACAGCCGTAAGGAAGGACGATTTTAGGCCTGATGCATCTATCCCATATAGAGATCGAGCTGAGCTTAAAGACTACAAGGGCAGCGATTTTGACCGGGGACACATGGCACCTGCTGCGGATATGAAGCGAAGTGAAAAGGTTATGTCGGAAAGCTTTTTGCTGTCAAATATGGCCCCACAGGTTGGTATTGGCTTTAACAGAGATATTTGGGAGCATCTGGAAGCAGCGGTTAGGGGCTGGGTGCAGCAACGAGGACGCCTGACCATTATAACCGGGCCGGTTTTTGCCGTGGAGGCAAACAGGGTTTCCTACCAGGTCATTGGCGAAAATAATGTAGCGGTACCGACTCATTTCTACAAGATAATCGTGGATGCAAGTGACCACGAGAGAGTGGATGCGATGGCATTTATGATGCCGAATGAGGAACTCTCAGGCAAAGACTACATGGATTACCTTACAACGATAGATGACATCGAGAAGGCCACCGGACTCGATTTTCTCTCTGCGCTGCCGGTAACTGTGCAGAATGTCGTGGAATCACGCAAGGCTACGAATGTTTGGTAAGTTAAATCTGAAAGTATTTAGATAGTTCAGAAGACAACACCAACGCTACTGGGCGAGATTTTAATATATTTTTGGGCAAGGAGACTTATAATACGGATTAATGATACGCTGCTCGAAAGGTAGAGCTATGATTACACTCGGCGATGTGGTTAGCATAGTTTTAGCAGTAGTGCTTGGCGGCGCTATTGGTCTGGAAAGAGAAGTAAGCGGCAAGGCCGCCGGCCTACGAACAAATGTCTTGATATGTCTTGGGGCAGCCGTCTTTACCATAATTTCAAGGCAGATGGCCCTCCAGTACAATGCTTCTGTCGTAAGAATAGCGGCCCAGATTGTTACAGGCGTTGGTTTTTTAGGCGCCGGCGCCATCATCCAGGACAGAGGCGGTGTCTACGGATTAACTACCGCAGCGACAATCTGGCTTGTTGCAAGTATCGGTATGGCCTGTGGCGCCCACTTTTACCGCCTTGCGGTTCTGACCACAATCGTTGCAATTGTTGTTCTGATTGGCCTTGCAAAATTAGAAAAGTCCATCAAGAGTTTGGCTCCAAAACGTAAATCGCACAACACTGCTGACGATAAAAGCAGTTAGGTGTTGTGTTAAAAACGGAAGACTCAAACTGACCGTTTTTTATTGTCATGCTGAGCCGCAAGGCGAAGCATCTGGCCTTAGCAGCGAATAATCGCATTCTATCGAGGGCCAGATTCTTCGCTCCGCTCAGAATGACAAAGTACTATATGTTATTATAAATAAAGTGGTTACGACTATCACTGTTATCGAATCGGTCAGTTTGAGTAATATACTTAACGAAAAGTAAAGGGAGTCTAAAATGAACAGAAAGTATTATTGTCTTGTTGTACTGTTGTTTATAGTGGCAGTTGTTGGTGGCGGGGAAAGAACGCTTCCGAAAGTGAATACGGAGGTGGAGAGATTAAGCGTCGTTGCGCCGGGTGCAGAGGTGAAAAAGCTCATCGGCGGCTTTAGATTTACAGAAGGCCCAGCCGCTGACGCCGAAGGAAACATCTTCTTTACCGATATTCAAAATAATAGAATCCACAAGTGGTCGCTGGATGGCAAACTCTCAACCTTTCGTGAAAACTCTGGTGGAGCCAACGGCCTTTTCTTCGAAAAGCAGGGAAATCTGCTCGCCTGTGAAGGTGGTAACCGGCGCCTGGTCTCTATCGACCCCAATGGCAATGTAACAGTGCTGGCAGATAAATACCAGGAAAAACCCTTCAATAGTCTCAACGACCTCTGGCTTGACTCCAAAGGTGGCGTTTACTTTACCGACCCTCAATATGGAAATAGAGATGATATGCAGCAGGATGGCGAGAATGTTTATTACCTCACGCCTGACCGCAAAAAGGTCATC
>CAZUPG010000226.1:0-3598 GCA_964622085.1 uncultured Pirellulales bacterium
TCATGCTCAAGAGTGTCGGTATGGCCAAATATATGAACCGTTCTGTACCCGGTGTCCATGTGCCCGACGAACTAATTACGCGTCTTTCTGATACTGCTAAAGAAGACCTTCAGAGGGTCTCTATAGAAATCTGCGGTGAGCTGATTCGCAAGATGAAACATTGCTGCCAGGGTGCCCATCTAATGACGCTCGGTTGGGGTCATTGTGTTCCGGATATCATCGCTGCAGCACTGGCGTGAAGTTGTCCGCTATCCGGCGTTCCGGGGTCGATGTTTCTGGATTCATATCTTCTTTAGATTCTTGTAACTGTCTTTAGTCATACATCTTATCCTTGTCAGAGGGACTCGTGCTACGCAGCGAAGCTTCCGGCCTTCGTAGCCCCTGCTCCTGTCTTCCCCGCCGCCCCGCCTCGTGTCGGGAGACGCGGGGGCGGAGCAGGCGCTTCGCAGAGTAGCATACGATATTTACCCGCCTGTGGCGGGTTTCCTGGCCGTCCCAGGTTTTTTAAATTATTTTGTTGACAAACGGCGAGCGCTTTGGTAGCACTGCTTGCGGTATTGTACTCCGCCGAAGCGGCTGCGAAGGCCGGAAGCGCTGCTTCGCGGAGTAGTATTTGTTAAGTGTTAAGGAGTATCCTTTCGTCCCTCAAAGTATACCCCTGGTAAAAGCTGAGGGAGTTTTCATGCAGGCCAAAAAGGCCGAAGGAGAAAAAATTGAGTAAAGGTACGGTAAAATGGTTTAATGAGCGGAAAGGGTTTGGTTTTATCACTCCCGACGATGGCGGTGAGGATTTATTTATCCATCACTCGAACATTGCGGCGCAGGGATTTCGGTCCCTTCAGGACGGACAGGCGGTAGAATTTGAGGTCTCTCAAGGCCAAAAAGGGCCTGAAGCAACAAACGTGCGTCCATGCTGAGTTGAATCTTGGTGTACAGGGTCGGTAAAAACCAGAAGCCCCGCTTTCCAGCGGGGCTTTTTTATGGATTACTGCCGGACATTAGAGCCGGTGGAGCTTGACTTGATAATAAATATAGTTAGTCTTTCATTTCAACAGAAACAGAGCTTTGATACTTTATAGACGGATGCCATTTGGCAGAAGACAGAAGACAGAAGTCAGAAGATACCGAAAGAACAGAAACGAGAAAGGAGGCCGTTATGGGTATCAGTTTACAATGGCTGGGTCATGCAAGCTTTAAGATATGCCACGAAGAAAACGTCATATATATCGACCCCTGGAAATTGAAGGAATCGCTGCACGATGCAACGCTGGTGCTCGTATCTCATAGTCATTATGACCATTACTCTGCCGAAGATGTTGCCAAGGTCTCAGGCCCTGATGCAAAGCTAATCGCCCCGGCGGATGTCATCAAAAAGCACGGTAATGGTCAGACGTTCAAACCCGGCCAAACAATCGAACTAAATGGTATTAAGATTACCGGTGTACCTGCGTACAATCCGAACAAGCAGTTCCATCCGAAAGCAAATAATTGGGTGGGATTCGTAATTGAGGTGGCTTCAAAGCAAATTTATTACGCTGGCGATACCGACTTGACGGATGAAATGAAGGCCCTTGAAAATATCGACGTCGCACTTTTACCTGTGGGAGGCACTTATACAATGGATGCTGAAAATGCCGCCGAGGCCGCCAGCCATATAAACCCGAAACAGGCCATACCATATCATTGGGGCGACATCGTCGGCAGCCGAAAAGATGCCGAGAAGTTTGCTGAAATGGCTCAATGCAAAGTAACCATAATGGCACCCGGCGAGACAATAAATATTGAATGATATCTTCAGATTGTCATTGCGAGTAAGCCTGCCCTGAGCGACCTGTGGTGAGCGAACCTGTCTTGAGCGGAGTCGAAAGAGTCGAACCAAGTCGAAGGGTGGCAATCTCACGCTTTATCCTCGTATCAAATCAGATTACGGCGTCATTTGCTCCTCAAGCCACATCTCCGCCAGAATGGCAAAGTCCCTGAAGTCTATCGTGTCATCACCATACAGGTCGACATTAGGATCGGGTGGCGGTGCCATCAGCCAATCGCGTGCCATTATATCGAGCTCTCGATAGTCTATCCTGCAATCCCCGGCGGGGGCACCGGGTGGAGCGTAGTCGCACCTGGCGAATTCCTCTGAACGCTCTGAAAAAATACATATGATATACAGCCGGATATCATCGAAGTACACGAAACCATAACCAGCTTTAGTCGGATTGTACCGGTCGCCAAAGCCAATATAGAGCTTGTTGACATCTGCCAGATTCACGTCGTTGTCGTCAACGAACCCTTGCAGGTCAATATTCCACTCCTGCCAATTTGGATCGTTTACGTCGTTCATATCGCCGTATTTCACGACGCCGGTACGGCCGGCACCATCTTCCAGAGCTACATACATCTGTTCACTAACGGGATTGCCTGATTTGCCATGGAACCACAGCGACAATTCCTTAATGCCACCTATGCCACTTCCAGTCCAATCCGAACCGATTCCGCTTGGCAAATCAGCAATATCGGCATCGGTCTCAGAATAGTATGGGTCGAGATCATTCCTGTACCAGAGCTCCATCGATTTACCACCCCCATGAACTGGGTCTGTCTTGAGGAGAATTTGCGCGGAGGTAGTATAGGGGGGGAGAGAATAATCGCTCCATACATTCCACAAAGCATCATCGCACTGCTGGGACGAACTGCACTCATACGACTCAAAATCCTCAAGAACAAGACAGTTGCTTGCCGTAAAGTGCCAGACGGTACCTTCCCAGGTATTGGAATCGTTGACCTCATCGACAGCCCAGTAGTAAGTCCGGCCTAACTCAAGCGGAGGAAGAGGATAGCACGGGTCAGTAGTGCTAACACCGTTAACGTCACAGCCACTTCTGTTACTTACATTGTCCTCGACATCGTCGAAGTACACCTTGTGCCCATCCACATCGGCGGCATATTTTCCTGGACACCAGCTAAGAACCACATCCAGCGGCACATCTGTCGCATCATCAGCCGGCCTTGGACAATGCGCATATAGCAGAAGGTCGCAATCTGCAAATTCATCCGCACCCATATCGACATCTACAACCCCATCACCTTTGCCATCGATATCAATAACGCGGTTGTCGCCGTCGATGTCCACCTGGCCGTCATAATCACCATTCGGGTCGCCGGTATCGATGCAGGGTGAGCACGGCAAAAGATGATAGTTCGGGTCCAGCCACGGGTCCTCGTCAATATTGCCTTCGCCTTCGTAGCCGCCCTCGATATTGCTGTAGGTAACTGAGGCACCACCGGAGATTTGTCCGCCCACATTGCCTCACAGGATACAGTTCGTCACCGTGCCGACGCCATATATCCCACCGCCGTATTCAGCACCGTTTCCGACGAATGTGCAGTTTGTGATATTCGCATCTGTCCCGGAATTGTAAATCCCCCCACCCGCCCTAGCCCAGTTGTTCTTGAACAGGCAGCTGGTAATCTCCGGGTTGCCCGAGTTATATATTCCTCCTCCGCCATAGACCGCCATTCCCGCATACCCGCGGGCCGAGTTCTCAACGAATGCGCAGTTTCTCACCGTCGGGCTACCTTCATAGTTGTACATCCCGCCGCC
>CAZUPG010000227.1:0-3592 GCA_964622085.1 uncultured Pirellulales bacterium
TGTGTGTGGAAGGGTATAAACAAAAGTGTTTGAAAGAGTTCTGATGTGTGGCAATGAGGCCCTTGGAGAAGCGGCCATTATGGCTGGCTGTGACTCCTATTTTGGCTATCCCATTACCCCACAAAATGAAGTTACTGCGTATATGTCCCGAAGAATGCCCGAAGAAGGTCGAGTTTTTTTGCAGTGTGAAAGTGAATTAGCAGCAATCAATATGGTCTTTGGTGCTTCGGCCACGGGAAAAAGGGCTATGACAAGCTCATCCAGTCCCGGTATCAGCTTGATGCAGGAGGGAATAAGCTATTTGTCTGGAGCTGAGCTGCCGGCGGTAGTGGTCAATGTAATGCGAGGTGGGCCTGGTCTTGGTAATATTGCACCATCACAGGGCGATTACTTCCAGGCCACCCGCGGCGGCGGACACGGTGATTACCGAACCATCGTTCTCGGCCCATCAAGAGTACAAGAGCTGGTCGATTGTATGCCGCTGGCATTTGATTTGGCCGACCAGTATCGTATGACTGTTGTAGTACTTGCAGATGGTATTTTAGGTCAGATGATGGAACCGGTGGTGTTCAATAAAAACTCAAAACTCAAAACTAAAAACTCAAAACTGCCTAAAAAGGACTGGGCTTTGACCGGTGCCAAAAATAGGCCGCAAAACATTGTCCGCTCTCTATGGCTTGGTGAAGGTGCGCTGGAAGAATTAAACTACAAACTGCAAAAAAAATACGAGCAGGTGCAAAAAAATGAAGTGCGCTGTGAAGAATACTCCCTTGATGACGCCGAAATCGTTGTGGTTGCTTATGGGGTTGCAGCAAGAATTGTACGCGGTGCGGTGAGCAAGGCGAGACAGAAAGGTATAAAAGTCGGCTGGATACGCCCGATTACCCTCTGGCCGTTTCCAACAGAACAAATCAGCAAAGCTGCCGATGAATTCCGGATTTTTCTGACCGTGGAAATGAGTCTTGGTCAGATGGTCGAAGATGTAAAATTGGCTGTAGAAGGCAAAGCGCCGATAGTATTTTATGGCCGACCCGGCGGAGGCGTACCGACCGTCGATGAAATCCTTGATAAAATCAAACAATTGACAATATCAGTGAAAAAGTAAATTTGATGAAAACGGTATTTACTCGAACACCTACGCTGAAGGATTGCCCGACGCATTATTGTCCCGGATGTGGGCACGGTATTGCCCACCGATTGGTAGCCGAGACAATCGATGAGTTGGGCATACACGACCGCACTATCGGCATAGCGCCTGTGGGCTGTGCGGTGTTGGCGTATAATTACCTTGATGTCGATATGATAGAGGTGGCACACGGCAGAGCGCCAGCAGTAGCGACAGGGATGAAAAGGACCAATCCAGACAAAATAATATTTTCATATCAGGGCGACGGTGACCTTGCGGCGATTGGAACGGGTGAGATTATCCACGCCGCTCACAGAGCTGAACAAATAACGGTTATCTTCATAAATAATGCTGTCTTCGGAATGACCGGCGGGCAAATGGCGCCGACTACAGTTCTGGGCCAGGTTACGGCAACAACGCAAAAAGGCAGAGATGCTGTCAGCCAGGGCTATCCGTTGCAAGTATCAGAATTATTGGCTGTTTTGCCGGGCGCAATTTATATTGAGCGCTGCTCCGTATATAACCCTGCGCAAGTCCGTAAGGCCAAAAAAGCCATCAAGCGTGCTTTTGAACTGCAGGTTGAAGGTGCCCAGGGCCTATCGCTCGTGGAGCTTCTTAGCCCTTGTCCGACATATTGGAGAATGACACCAGCCAAGGCAATGGAATGGATAGAAAAGGAAATGACAAAGGTCTTCCCGCTGGGCCGTCTGAAAGGCTAAAGAATGACGGTAAATGGTTTTTATGAAGAGGTTATAATCGCTGGCTTCGGCGGTCAGGGAATTATATTGGCTGGAAAACTATTGGCCCAGACGGCAATGGAGGCAGGCAAAGAAGTAACTTATATGCCAAGCTACGGCGCGGAGGTACGCGGCGGGACGGCCAATTGTATGGTTGTTATTGCAGAGAAAGAAATCGCCTGCCCCGTCGTCGGCAATCCAAGCTCACTGATTGTAATGAATAAGGCCTCGCTCGACAAATTCGCCCCTCGTTTCCAAAAAGGCGGGTTGCTGGTGATGAACAGCTCCCTGATAGATATTGAGCCGCAAGTGGATGGCACAATCCATATTATTAAAGTGCCGGCTGACGAAACAGCTGTCGAATTAGGCAATCCGAAAGTTGCTAATATGGTAGCTTTGGGTGCATATTTACAAAGTAGGGGCATATTCGGCGCTGATGCAGCGGCTAAATGTCTGCCGCAGACAATAGCCAAGCGCTATCATCACACGTTACAGGTCAATACTGAAGCTCTACACAAAGGGGCTGAAGTCGCCAAAAATGTCTGACTCTTGGAGCATATCCTAAAAGTTCCCTGAATTGCTGTAATCTTCCTGACGACCGCAAATTTTAATGACCAATACTTGAATAAATATCTCTGGTGAGCTACAATATGTAAACCCCGTTAGAAAGCTGGGGCTGGGCTTTAAACCCGCCGTAGGTGGGTAAGCCCCACCCTCGCTATGTATTTTTTACCACGCCCAAAGGACGGAGCTTTCTAATGGGGTAAAATGCAAAAAACAGGGTTTAGCTTGATAACAGGAATGCAATAATGGTTAAGCAATCGAATAGTAAAAAACCTAAGGCAATCTGCAGCTTCTGTGGCCGGTCGTCAAGTCGGGATGATGCACTCATAGAAGGGCCAAACGGAGTCTTTATTTGTCCGGAGTGTGTCGATCTGTGCCATAGTATTATCCAGCAAAACCGCAAGAGAATTGGCAGGGTAGGTCCAGGTCTCGAAGAAATGCCAAAACCCAAAAAAATAAAGGAATATCTGGACCAATATGTAATCGGGCAGGAGCACGCAAAAAAATATCTCTCGGTCGCGGTGCACAACCACTATAAACGACTTCTCCACAGCGATAGTGACGATAGAGATGTTGAAATTGACAAGTCCAATGTCCTGTTAATCGGCCCGACCGGCTGTGGTAAAACACTGCTTGCCCGCACACTTGCTCGCAAGCTGGAAGTACCGTTCGCAATATGCGATGCGACTACTGTTACTGAGGCGGGTTATGTTGGCGAAGATGTGGAAAACTTCTTACTACGATTGTTACAGGCCGCCGATTACGATATAGAGGCCGCTCAGCGAGGCATCGTTTATATTGATGAAATAGATAAGGTTGGCAAAACATATCAGAACGTTTCAATTACCCGTGACGTTTCGGGAGAAGGCGTTCAGCAGGCACTGTTAAAGATGCTTGAAGGAACTACTGCCAATATCCCGCCACAAGGTGGAAGAAAGCACCCGGAACAATCCTACATACAAATTGACACTACACAAATACTATTTATATGCGGTGGAACTTTCGTAGGCATAGAAAATATTATCAAGAAACGGCTCGGCAAAAAAATGATAGGCTTCGATTCGGAACTGTCCGGCAAAACCGATGAAAAAACCGAATATACGGATATAATCCGGCAGGTCATACCGGAGGATATTATCGAGTATGGAATGATTCCTGAAATGGT
>CAZUPG010000228.1:0-3563 GCA_964622085.1 uncultured Pirellulales bacterium
GTTGTTCGGGCTGATTATTTTGGGGGGCACATTTGGCGCACGCCTTTTTCAAAAGTTTCGTATTCCACAGGTTGTCGGCTGCATTGTCGTTGGAATACTTTTGGGTGATGTCTTTGGTTTGATAACCCCCGGTAGGATTGAGGTGCTTAAACCTTTTACGATGTTCGCACTGGGCCTCATAGGATTTATGATTGGTAGCGAGCTTCGCGGTGATGTTTTCAAAAAGTATGGTAAACAATTTTTCATTATTCTTTTCTCACAGGGTATAGGAGCTTTTTTATTGGTAGCAGTTGGCACTTCGATTATAGCGTGGCTCATATTAGGCAAAGTGTTCGTGTCAATCGCAATGGGACTTGTGCTTGGTGCTATTGCCTCTGCTACAGCACCGGCAGCGACAGTAAACGTTTTATGGGAATATAAGACAAGGGGTCCTCTTACAGCAACAGTTCTTGCTATAGTTGCGCTGGATGATGCCTTGGCTCTACTGCTTTACCGGGGGGCGGCTACGGGAGCAAAAGCACTTATGGGCACAGGCCGTGGTTCTGTTTTAGCCGCTATGGGTGTGCTGTTCGGTGAGATTATAGGTGCTATAGCGTTAGGATTCTTAGCAGGGGTATTACTATATTTTTTACTAAAGTTTGTTAAAGCTGAAGACAAAATCCTGGAATTCGCACTGGCGTCACTTTTACTCGTTGTTGGCATTTCAATGATACCACAGATTGACCCGATTTTGCCTGCTATGGTGCTGGGTATAACGATTGCCAACCTGATTCCTCGTCAAAGCCAGGGTATGTTTAAGCTTGTCGAAAAATTTGCTCCACCTATTTATGTCTCGTTTTTTGTGCTGGCAGGCGCTCATATGGAGTTTGGCAGATTAAGCTTCTGGATGGTTATTATGATAATGGTATATACGCTTTTCAGAATAGCAGGGAAGATGACCGGTGCCTGGTTTGGTGCCAAGTGTTCAAATGCCCCATCTGTGGTTCGCAAATACCTTGGCCTTTGTCTGCTACCTCAGGCAGGTGTGGCCATTGGCCTTGCCATATTGGCCAGCCAGCAGTTTACCGCAGACCTTAGCCATATGATTATTATGGTTGTTATGACATCAGTATTCTTGATGGAAATCCTTGGGCCGATGCTTGTTAAGGTGGGTGTTAAAAAGGCAGGCGAAGTCGGAATGAATGTTACCGAAGAAGACCTGATAAAAACGTATAAAGTTGCCGATGTTATGGATACCGAGCCGACAAGCATTCCTCAGGATTTGCCGTTGCAGCAGATTCTTGAAGTATTCAGCACAACTGATAGTATATATTATCCGGTTATTGATGGTCAATCCAAGCTCACAGGGATAATTACAATCCCTGACATCAAGGAGATGTTCGCTAACAGGGATGTTGCCGGTTGGTTGCTGGCCTGTGATGTCGCTGAGCCGGTATTGGACAAAACGACACCTCAAAAACCGCTTGAAGAGGCGATAGAGTATATGAGACACTATGACCTGGAGAGTATGCCCGTAGTGGCTTCAGACGAAAGTGATGAGCTTGTCGGAGTTTTGGACTATCGCAGGGTGCTTCGCAAGATAAGTGCTGAAGTTTTGCACAGGCGTAAAACGGCAGATGGAGCGGCTGTGGCGACGGGTTAGCGCTCCGAAAGCGGGCCAATGGTGGGTTGATAGTTTACGGTGAAATCTTGAAGCGTTTTTCTTTTTCGAAAAAGAAACGGCTTGTCAACAACAGGCAATTCAAGGCCGTTTTAGCTCGTAAGCTGCGTGTTAGCGATGGACTGCTTACGTTGTATATGGCAGAAAACGATTGTGGTTATGCGCGGCTGGGCGTATCTGTTAGCAGGTCTTGTGGTGGTGCGGTCGTGCGTAATCGCTTAAAGCGGTTGTTACGGGAGGCCTTTCGGCAAAATCAAGGCCAAATTCCGGCTGGTTTCGATTATTTGCTCATGATTTCGCCTGATTGGCCGAAAAAAGAAGATAAGGCGACAAGCATCGGTACTACTCTGCGAAGCAGCGATTCCGGCCTTCGCAGCCGCTTCGGCGGAGTAGGCTCGCTGCGAAGTACGAGAAAAACTGTAAGGCAGCCGACATTTGAGCAGATACAGACCTCATTTTTAGCTCTGGTGGCTGCTGCGGAGAATCGGATAAAGGCGAAAAGCAATAATCGGTAGAGAATAATCAGTTTTTAGGGGAAGCTTTGAGTCAGAAAGGCAAATTATCGCCGATAGGTGCAGCTGCAAAAAAAGCTGGCATTTCCCGGCAATCTCTGCAATATTACCTTATGGTGGGTTTGCTTGAGCCGACAGAGATTACGCCGACCGGCAGACGACTGTTTGACGAAAAGGGGATTGAGCGAATTAAACTGATTAAAAAACTTAACGACAGCGGCTATCCTTTGCGTGCCATAAGAGAGTTGTTTCTTCAGGGCCGCACCAAGCCTACTCCGCCGAAGCGGCTGCGAAGGCCAGATTTGAAAGGAAGCAAGCAGTGAGTGACTATGAAACAATCCAGAGAAGGCGCAATATTATTGTGGGAATTTTTGTGGTAGCAGCTGTTTTTGCGCTTGCCGGGCTGATATATAAATTCGGGGATTTGCCAGTAGCCGTTAGTAGAATCCGTTCTTTTGAAGTCCTTGTTCAATTCCCGACAGCGCCGGGAGTGCAGAGAGATACCCCCGTGCGCTTTTGTGGCTATCAAATCGGCAGAGTTACTGATGTCAGACCTCCCAAAGTTATGAAGGACCTGAACACCGGTAAGTTTTACCACCAGACTTTGGTTCTTATCAGTATCAACAAGAAATACGAAGACATTCCAGAAGATGTCGAGGCAAAACTGATGACGCGGGGTTTAGGCAGCAGCTATATCGAATTAAAGCTCACTCGTTTTGATGTCAACGAACCAACCGGACCATTTTTAGTTCAAGGAAGTTTATTGCAAGGCTCGACCGGCGTAACCAGTGAGTTCTTCCCGGAAGAAAGCCAAGAGAAACTGGATGAGCTGGTTGATGGCCTGAAAATTCTTATAGACAACACTAATGACGTCATTGGCGACCCTAATAATAAAGAAAATCTTAAGAAGACTTTAGCTAATCTGACTGAGGCGTCACAGCAGGCCACGAGGACAATAGAGGAATTCCGCCGATTTGCTGCTGCCGGAACCGAGACCTTGAAAAATGCCGATGATAAAGCACAAGAAATTGTTACTGCTATGGTTAGTACAAGCGAAGAATTAAGTAAAACAGCAGCACAATTGCGGCTGATTCTGGAGAAAGTAAACAGTGGTCAGGGCACCGCTGCCAGGTTTATAAACGATGGTCGATTTTACGAGAATCTGCTCGAAAATACTCAACAAATGCAAATGTTGTTGCAAGAGTTAAAGTCGTTCATATCCGAAGCTCGTGAAAAGGGCTTGCCTATCAAAATGAAATGAGAAGACAGAAGGCAGAAGACAAAGGACAGATGACAGAGGACAGAAAATCTGATTTCTGACTTCTGTATTTTGAAGACTACGCCCGGCAGGATTCGAACCTGCGACCTCCGGTTTAGGAAACCGATGCTCT
>CAZUPG010000229.1:0-3562 GCA_964622085.1 uncultured Pirellulales bacterium
GGCAGCAGATATGCTGATTGGAGCTATAGTACTTGTCCCTGCCGGCTTTGTATTTTCTGCCAGGCCGCAGCAGCTTCCGCCTGCTTTACAGTGCTGGCTGTTCGCGCCACATGTAGCGGTATATCTGCTCGCTTATGTGATAATGGCAAAAGCAATGGTGCAAGCCATATATCAACTTAAAGCCAAACCGGTAAATGTGGAAACTTGCCTTATAACTTATGAAGAAGCTACCTACAGAATGATTTGTCTTGGTTTTCCACTTCTTACGATAGGCCTCATTATGGGGAGCTGGTGGGGCAAACTCGCCTGGGGAGATTATTGGGGCTGGGACCCAAAAGAGTCGTGGTCGCTCGCCTCCTGGCTGGTATATGTGGAATATTTTCACGTAAGGTATATGTTCGGCAAAAGATATCCGCGGCTCGGAAGCTGCCTCGCAATTTTAGGTGCTATAGTGATTGTAATAACACTGCTGTGGGTCAACCTGTCCCGTCTTTTCGCCGGTTTACACAGCTACGCTACTTAATAAACTCGCCTGCTATTTAAGCAGGTTTGGTACTGAAACGTGTATTGAGCTTAAACAGTCGCTTCACAGGAAGATTAAGGACCTGTGAGCTTTCAAGAGATAATGATGTGCGGATTTGTTCAAGAATATTCTCAATCCTCTCATCATCAACTGCGATGATAGTGAACCAAATGTTGAAGGCATTCTTGCCCCGCCCCTCCGAGGGGCGGGACGAGCGAAGATAGCTGTGGGTTACTTCAGGGAATTGACCTATTATTTCAGCAGCCCGGTCAACAAGCTCCGGCCCAACACTGACAGCAGCCAATGTGCTGCTAAAACCGAGTTTATTGGAATCGAAGCTTGCCCCAATCCGCCGTATTATTCCCTCATCGAGCATCTCTTTGACTCTCTGCCAAAGCTGCTCGGATGAAATCTGTAATCTATCCGCTATGACCTCGTAGGGCCTTTCGCTTAGAGGAAAAGCATTCTGAAGCTCTTGCAATATTCGGCAGTTGATTTTATCCATTATTTAGCCACATATCCGCCGTCGTTAAAAACTATGGCGGGACAAGTTTCACAGATTACACTGATTTATTTTTTCAGTACTTAAACTGCGTCATCAGTGCTTTCATTCCTTCTTTTCGCTTGACCGTAGTGTACCAAATCACTATACAAGACTCAATGCCGAATGGAAAAGTCTATCTTGTTGGCGCAGGACCGGGTGACGCAGAGCTTATCACCTTAAAGGGCTATCAGTTAATATGCCAGGCCGACGTAATACTCTACGACCGTCTTATAGCGCCTGAACTACTGCCGCTGGCCAAGCAGACTGTTGAATTAATACCCGTCGGCAAACACGCTAGCAGACATACAATGCCTCAGGAGAAGATAAACGAGCTTTTGATTGAAAAAGCAAAAGAAAATAAAATCGTCGTCCGGCTTAAAGGCGGCGACCCGTTTCTATTTGGCCGAGGAGGCGAGGAAGCCGAGGCCTGCGCCGAGGCAAAAATAGATTTCGAAGTTGTTCCCGGTGTTACAAGCGCGCTGGCTGGGCCATCCTATGCCGGAATCCCGCCTACACACCGAGACTTTACTTCTAATGTTGCCATTGTTACGGGACATCGCCGGGAAGAGAAAGAAATCGAAATACCAAAAGCAGGTACTGTTATTTTTCTTATGGGTGTAGCCAATATTCAAAACATCGTTGAAGGCCTTATCAAAGCGGGCTGGTCAAATAAAACCAGTATCGCTGCTATTGAAAACGGCACCTGCTACAACCAGAAGGTTATTACCGGCACCCTTGAAAACTTTGTTCAGACAGTTCAAAAAGCCAATCTGAAACCTCCTGCCGTATTTATTGTCGGCAGGGTTGTAAGCTTGCAGCAAAAGTTGAACTGGCTGAATTCAAAACCAAGAGTTCTCGTTCTCGGCACCCATCCAGAGAAATACAAGCACCTCGGCACCATCGTACATCGCCCGCTTGTCAAGTGCGTGGCTCTGGATGATTATTCACACTTAGATAAACTAATAAAGCGACTTGAAAAATATGACTGGCTGATATTTACCAGCCCAAATGGCGTTCGGTTCTTCTTCGAACGATTGCGTCTGGTCGGCCTTGATGCCAGAGGCCTATGCAAGATAAAAGTTGCTGCCATCGGCAAAACCACAGCCGGAGAGCTTTCCGCTTGTGGAATATCGGCTGACTTAGTGCCCACCGAAAGGCGTCTTTTGGAGGATAACGAATCGAGCGCGGGCCTGCTTGAAAAATTCAGTTCGTTAGATATGAAAAACAAGAACGTACTTTTGCCGCGAGCCAAAATCGCCTCTCCAGAATTGCCTGAAGGCCTGAAAAAACTTGGTGCAGTAGTTGAGGTGGTTCCGGTATATAAAACGGTTGAGATAGAGCCGGCTGAAGTTGACTTTGATTATATCGACATAATACTATTTACAAGCGGTTCTGTAGTCAGAGCGTTTGTAAAGAAATTCGGCCCGCTGCTCCGTCTTGCCCGCCGCCACGACTCGCGTCGTGAGACGCGGGGGCAGGCGTCGGGAGACGCAGGGGCAGGCAAAGTGCCTTCCAACGTCAAGGCATATTGTCTCGGCCTTCCTACCCTGGCCGAGGCAAAAAAATATGGCATTGATGCCGAGATTATGCCCCGGCCACGTAGCTAACAGGTATAGAATTTCAGATGAGCAAGTTCAAAAGTGACAGACTGTTTCGAGATGCGATAAGGGTAATACCAGGCGGAGTCAATAGCCCCGTCCGCGCCTTCAAGGCCGTTGGGAAAAAACCAATTTTTATCCAAAAGGCAAAAGGCCCGTATCTATATGACGCCGACGGTAACAGATATATTGACTACTGTCTTTCCTGGGGGCCGATGATACTCGGTCATGCGCACAGCCAAGTCATAAGCGAGGTCAAAAAAGTAATGGCCAAAGGAACCAGCTTCGGAATCCCCACCGAACTGGAAACGCAGCTTGCCAAGATGCTCGTCCAGGCTATCGACTCCGTTGAGAAAGTCCGCCTCGTTAGTTCCGGCACCGAGGCCGTTATGACCGCCATCCGGCTTGCACGCGCAGCAACCGGACGAGATAAGGTTATCAAATTCATCGGCTGTTATCACGGCCACATTGACTATATGCTCGTGGCGGCCGGCTCCGGTGCGATGACTTTCGGTACACCATCCAGCCCCGGCGTACCAAAAGATTTTACAAAACATACTATCGTCTTGCCGTACAACAACTGCGAGATACTCGAAAAGGCCTTTAATAAATACAAAGACAAAATTGCAGCCGTAATAGTTGAGCCGGTTGCAGGAAATATGGGTGTGGTGTCGCCAAGGAACGGCTTTCTTTCAACCATTAGAAAACTGTGCAACAAAAACAAGAGCATACTAATCTTTGACGAGGTGATTACCGGCTTTAGAATCAAATATGGCAGCGTCCAGGACCTCTTTGGTGTAAGAGCGGACCTGACCTGCTTAGGTAAAATAATTGGCGGCGGCTTTCCGATAGGTGCCTGCGGAGGTAAGCAGAAGCTTATGGACAAACTCGCACCAG